>DATMUT010000438.1:0-2993 GCA_035563755.1 Novosphingobium sp. | reverse complement strand
CGGGATCGACCGGCCGCTGACCCGCCTCAAGGATTTTGCCCAGTGGGTGGGCCATGAGGCGCGCGTGAACCTGATCGCGCCGGTGGATGGCAACCGCAAGCATCTGCAGGGCGATCTGGCCGGGCTGGAAGGCGAGGAGATCCTGCTGGACGACAAGAAGTCGGGCCGGGTCAGCTTTCCCTTTGCCGATGTGCATTCCGCCAAGCTGGTGTTGACCGACCGGCTGCTGGCAGCATCCAAACCCATCGACATGAGCGGCGCCGACGAGATCGAGGACGCCGACGACTCCGCATTTGAAGAGGCACAGGAAGACTAAGCCATGGCCAGTGCGATTTCCGCCAACCGCGCAGAACTGCTCGCGATTGCCACCGCCGTTGCCACCGAGAAGATGATCGACAAGGCGATCGTCATCGAGGCGATGGAAGAGGCGATCCAGAAGTCTGCCCGCAACCGCTATGGTGCCGAGAACGACATTCGCGCCAAGCTCGATCCGCGCACCGGCGATCTGCGCCTGTGGCGTGTGGTGGAAGTGGTCGAGCATGTCGACGACTACTTCAAGCAGGTGGATATCGCCCAGGCGCAGAAGCTGCAGCCGGGCGCCAATGTCGGCGATTTCATCGTCGATCCGCTGCCGCCGGTGGATCTGGGGCGCATTGACGCGCAGAGCGCCAAGCAGGTGATCTTCCAGAAGGTGCGCGATGCCGAGCGCGACCGGCAATATGCCGAGTTCAAGGATCGCGTGGGCGAGGTTGTCACCGGCGTCATCAAGTCGGTGGAATTTGGCCATGTGATTGTCAACCTCGGCCGGGCCGAGGGCGTCATCCGCCGCGACCAGCAGATCCCGCGCGAGGCCGCCCGTGTGGGCGAGCGCGTGCGGGCGCTGATCCTCAAGGTGGAGCGGCAGAACCGCGGGCCGCAGATCTTCCTCAGCCGCGCCCACCCCGAGTTCATGAAGAAGCTGTTCGCCCAGGAAGTGCCCGAGATCTACGATGGCATCATCGAGATCAAGGCCGCCGCGCGCGATCCGGGCAGCCGCGCCAAGATCGGCGTGATCAGCCGCGATTCGTCGATCGATCCGGTGGGCGCCTGCGTGGGCATGAAGGGCAGCCGCGTGCAGGCGGTGGTGCAGGAACTGCAGGGCGAGAAGATCGACATCATCCCCTGGAGCGAGGGCACCGCGACTTTCGTGGTGAACGCGCTGCAGCCGGCCACGGTCAGCCGCGTGGTGATCGATGAGGAAGATGCGCGCATCGAGGTGGTGGTGCCCGATGACCAGCTGAGCCTTGCCATTGGCCGCCGCGGCCAGAACGTGCGCCTGGCCAGCCAGCTGACCGGCAAGCAGATCGACATCATGACCGAGGCGGAAGCTTCGGAAAAGCGGCAGAAGGAATTTGCCGAGAAGTCGAAGCTGTTCGAGGAAGAGCTCGACGTTGACGAGACGCTGTCGCAGCTGCTGGTGGCCGAGGGCTTCAGCGAGCTGGAGGAAGTGGCCTATATCGACGCCGGCGAACTGGCGAATATCGACGGTTTCGACGAGGAGCTGGCCGAAGAGCTGCAGAGCCGCGCCGGCGAGGCGCTGGAGCGCCGCGAGGAAGCCGCCCGCGAGACGCGCCGCGCGCTGGGCGTGGACGATGCGCTGGCCGAGCTGCCGCATCTGACCGAGGCGATGCTGGTGACGCTGGGCAAGGCGGGCATCCGCACGCTGGACGACCTGGCCGATCTCGCCACCGACGAGCTGATCGCCAAGAAGCGCTCCACCGAGCAGCGCCGCCGCAAGGATGACCGCAAGGACGACCGCCGCGACCGCGACAACCGCGAGGAAGCCAAGGGCGGCGTGCTGGGCGAATATGGCCTGAACGAAGAACAGGGCAACGAGATCATCATGGCTGCCCGCGCGCACTGGTTCGACGACGAGGAACCGGCCGACGAGAGCAATGGCGCCGACCAGGGCCCCGACAATGGGGAGGCCGCCGATGCGGACTCCTCGCAATGAGCGCTTGAGCCGACACAGCGAGGGCGGCGCACCCGGGCGGACCTCCGCCGCGGGGCGCCGTCTGACGGGTGGTCGCGGCGCGGCGACGGACACAGCCGAAGGGCAGGGTCCGGAGCGGCGCTGCATCCTTTCGGGCGAGCATGACGCGCGCGACGGGCTGATTCGCCTGGCGGTCTCGCCGCCCGATGCCGATGGCCGCTGCCATGTGCTGCCCGATGTGCTGGCGCGTGCCCCCGGGCGCGGCGCCTGGATCGGCGTGGCCCGGGCCGAGCTGGAAGCGGCGATGGCCAAGGGCCGGCTGAAGGGCGCGCTGGCCCGCGCTTTCAAGGGCGCGGCGCTGGCCATTCCCGAAGATCTGGCTGATCGCACCGAAACCGCGCTGGTGCGCGCGCTGACCGACCGGCTGGGCCTGGAAATGCGCGCTGGCCGGGTGCTGGTGGGTTCTGACCGGATTGGCGAGCAGGCGCGCATGGGGCGGGTGGCTTTCCTGGCGCATGCGGCCGATGCTGGCGAGGATGGCTGCCGCAAGCTGGATCAGGCGTGGCGCGTGGGCCGCGAGGAAGAAGGCTCGGGCCTGGCTGGCATGCGCTTGCCACTGGACCGGGCGGCGCTGTCTGTGGCATTGGGCCGCGACAACGTCGTCCATCTGGCGCTGACCGATGCGCGCGCGGCCGCAAGGCTGACCACGCTCCTTGAGCGCCTGCTTCATTTTAAAGGCCCGGCCGACGCCGCCGGACTTGATGCGAAGGGCAACCCGCCGGGCAATGCGGCCAGCGGCGGTGACGATGATTTGAACGTGAAGGGCTGTTTGGAAAGATGAGCGAGACCGACAACAAACCGACGCTGGGCAGGAAGCCGCTGGGGCTGAAGCGCTCGGTGGAAGCGGGCGAGGTCAAGCAGACCTTCAGCCATGGCCGCACCAACAAGGTGGTGGTGGAAGTGAAGCGCCGCAAGGTGATCCCGGGCAAGCCCGGCGAGGCGGGCCATGAAGCCGCGCCTG
>DATMUT010000437.1:0-2125 GCA_035563755.1 Novosphingobium sp. | reverse complement strand
TGCTGTCGCTCTGGCCTATCTCGGAAGGGTCGACCGCAACCAGCACCGCTGCATCCGCCGCCGCGTTCAGCTTGGTCTGCATCATTTCGGCGCGGCTGTAGTCGATGCCGAAACCGATGGCGAACAGCATCACAAACAGGCCACCAGCCGTAATCAGCAGCACATTGCCCGAAGCGTCGCGCAGCAGCCCGCCACGCGCCCGGCCAAGCCCCCCCAGGCAGGAAAGCCACCGCGCCATCAGCTCATCCCGATCGAGTTTGACGCGCGCGGGCTGATGAGGGCGCTGTCATAAAGATTGACCGTTGCCTGGCTGCCCATCCCTACCGACGGCTTATAGGGATAGCTTACCTCTCCAAAAATGAAGTAGGCGCCGTTGGAGCAGGCCGTGGTTGGTACCAGCGGCGAGGAGTTGGTGAACATGTTGGTGGCCAGCTGCACCGTCGCCCCGGTGGCATAGGGCGTCCCGTTTTGCGAGACGCTCCACACAACGCTGGCCGTCTTTCCGCCCGGGCAGATCTGCACCTCGCTCAGGCGAACAACCGTGCTGCTGGCATCATAGGGCAGCATCTCCTGGCTGATGGCCGCCATGATGATGCTCGCGTCCGACTGGGTGAGCGCCACATAGCGCGAGGTCGTGTCGGTAAGCGTGCGGGCGGAAACCACCACCTTGCGCTTGCACGACACCAGATCCGAAATCACGAATGTGCCCGAGTAGAGCACCAGCAACAGCGGCAGCGCGAGCGCAAACTCGACCAGCGCCACGCCGCCACGACAGCCGGCAAGGCGGCGCACCAGTGCGATGAGGGCGAACGCGCTCAATTGTAATTCTCGGTGACCAGCACGCTGCTGGCGCAAAGCAGGCGGTTGCCTCCAACCGACTGATTGACGAAATTCTCGCCCAGCGGGCCGTTTGTCGTGGGCCACAGATACATCAGCTGCACAACGACAATCTGGCTTGTCCCGCCCGAACTGAGCGTGCTGTTGCCCGAGGTAAAGCCGCTGGTCGGAAAGCTGAACACATTGTTCTGGCTGCTGAGCACCTGCCCCGAACTGTTCACCGCCTGACCCGAGCTGTTATAGGAGAAGGTCGGCGTGCTGGTCGAAGCTGACGAGAAAGTCGTGGCCGTCGTGACATTGATGTACAGGCGGCTGCAGTCCATGAACTGGGGCAGCAGCCGCGGATAGCCGCTCAGCTTGCCACAGATCGCGTTCGAGAAATCGGCGGCGGTCATGCCATTGCCGCTGTTATAGCCCGAGGTCGGGGCGTAAGCCTGCACCTGGCCGGTCATGATCATGCGCCCGGCGGCTTCGGCCGCGGTTTCCAGCCCCTGCTGCCCCAGAAAAATCAGCGCAATCTGCAGGATGCCCATGACCAGGGCGATGGCCATGGGGCCAATCAGCGCGAATTCCAGCATAGGGCCGCCAGTTTCATCGCACAGCAGCCCCCCGCAGCCACGCAGCACACCGCGCAGCGCCCGGCACCGCCCCGCAATTGGCTGATCAGGCTCATGGCTATCCATGCCCTTTTATTAAGCGCAAGGGCGGATAGTTTCGGTGAATTACAAATACGCGCCAATGCCTAACGCGGCCCGCAAACCGCGCGCCATCATGTGGCTTGCCTTGCCGCTTCGTTCGGGCTGGATGAGCTCGAGCAGGCTTGTTCCGAAGTGGCGCGTTTGATGGAAACAGCGGGCTAGCGCTGCCAATCGCGACCGACCGGCAAATCGGGTTGACAAGTCCCATATGGGACTGCTTATTTCCACTCGAAGACCTCCCCGCCGCGTGCCATACTTTGACGGGCAAACCCGGCCTTCGGAAAGGACGCAAGCGTGACCCGCTATTGCATCGATCTGGCAGGAACGCGCTATCGCTTCGACGATCTGGCCGCCGTGCTGGCCCGCGCCACGCCGCCGCGCTCGGGCGATGCGCTGGCCGGCCTTGCCGCCGCCTCGGCCGAGGAGCGCGTTGCCGCGCGCTGGCTGTTGGCCGACCTGCCGCTCAGCCTGTTCCTCGAGGATCTGGTGGTCCCTTACGAGCAGGACGAAGTCACCCGGCTGATCATCGATACGCATCAAACGCAGGCTTTTGCGCCCATCGCGCATCTCACCGTTGGCGGCTTTCGCGA
>DATMUT010000436.1:0-10309 GCA_035563755.1 Novosphingobium sp. | reverse complement strand
CGCTGGCCGTCACGGATTTCGGCCTGCTCTTCGGGCGTTACATAGGGCGCGACTTCGGGCGAGCGATAAAAGCGCCACCAGGCAAAGGCAAAGACCAGCCCCAGAGCGCCGGTCACGACAAAGGCCGCCTGCCAGCCATAGGCCTTGGCCACCAGCGCGGCGAGCACCGGGGCGATCACCGCGCCCAGCGAGGTGCCGGCGTTGAACCAGCCGGTGGCGACCGAACGCTCGCGGTCGGGGAACCATTCGCCGATGGTCTTCATGCCGGCGGGAATGGCGGCTGCCTCGGCAACGCCCAGCAGGCCGCGGAACGCCGCCAGCGACAGCCAGCCCCGTGCCAGCCCATGCGCCATATTGGCCAGCGACCAGGCCAGCGCGAAAAGCGCAAAGCCAGCGGTCAGGCCAATCCGGTCGATCAGCATGCCGCCGATCGGCTGCATCACCGTATAGGCCAGCTGGAAGGCGCCGACGATGTAGCTGTACTGCTCGGTGGTGATCGACAGGTCGTGTTTGAGCTGCGGGGCGAGGACGCCCAGCGAGTTGCGCGCAATATAATTGATGATGGTTCCCACCATCACCAGCAACAGAATGCGCAGCCGCGCCGAGCGCCAGTTCATTTCTTTATCCTCTTCCCGTCAGCGTTCCGTGTGTGACTGGTTTTACCAGTTCCACATGGTGCCGTCCTCGAGACGGGCGACGGGCAGATAGGCAGGCTTGTAGGGGTACTTGGCGGCCAGCGTCTCGTCGATGTCGACGCCGTGGCCGGGCTTGTCGCCGGTGTAGAGGAGCCCCTTGTCGAAGGTGTAGTCGTGCGGGAACACCTCGTCGGTTTCGGGCGTGTGGCGCATGTATTCCTGAATGCCGAAATTGGGCACCCAGGTGTCGAAATGCAGCGCCGTGCCCATGGTGACGGGGCTCAGGTCGGTAGCGCCGTGGCAGCCGGTGCGGATCTGGTACAGGCTGGCCAGATCAGCGATGCGGCGCAGATGGGTGATGCCGCCAGCCCCCACGATGGTCGCGCGGATATAGTCGATCAGCTGGTTCTGGATCAGGTCCTTGGCGTCCCAGATCGTGTTGAAGATCTCGCCCACGGCCAGCGGCGTCGTGGTGTGCTGGCGGATCAGCTTGAAGGCTTCCTGGTTCTCGGCCGGGGTCACGTCTTCGAGCCAGAACAGCGAGTAAGGCTCGAGCGCCTTGCCCAGCTGGGCTGCCTCGGTGGGCGAGTAGCGGTGGTGGCCGTCATGCAGCAGGTGGTGGTCGAAACCATAGGTCTCGCGCAGCTTCTCGAACAGCTTGGGCACGTAGTTCAATGCCTTGCGCGTGTCCCACCCGGTCAGGCTGGGCAGGGCGGCATCGGCCGGCTCGTAGAACAGCTTGCCGCGGCCCACGCCATAGGCATCCTTCACGCCCGGAACGCCGGTCTGCGCGCGAATCGCCTTGTAGCCCATGTCGATATAGGCGCCCACGGCATCGACCGTCTCGGCAATGTCGCTGCCATTGGCATGACCATAGACCATCACGCCGTCGCGGCTGCGCCCGCCCAGCAGCTGATAGAGCGGCATGTTGGCCATCTTGGCCTTGATGTCCCACAGCGCCACGTCGACCGCTGCGATGGCGCGCATGGTGACAGGGCCACGACGCCAATAGGCGCCACGATACAGATATTGCCAGATATCTTCCGAATTGCGCGGGTCCATGCCGATCAGGCAGGGGATCACGTGATCCTCGAGGTAGCTGACGACCGCCTTCTCGCGCCCGTTCAGCGTGGCATCACCGATGCCGTAGACGCCCTGATCGGTCTCGATCTTGAGGGTGACGAAGTTGCGTCCCGGACAGGTGACGATGACGCGGGCGGACTGGATTTTCATGTGGCAGGTTTCCAGGTTTGGTCAGTCTATGTTAGACAACATCCTTGACCAATTCGATCTGGCCTGTCAATTTCGAAAAAAGTGGTAAGGCCATTTTCAGGGGGAATGAATGACTGATTCCACGACCGAGCAAGCCGCCACCCACGATCGCCTGTATCAGGATCTGGCCCGCAGGCTGATTGCCGAGCTGGCCAGCGGGCGCTTCGCGGTGGGCGACCGCCTGCCGGCCGAACGCGAATTGTCGGCGCAGTACAATGTCTCGCGCCCCACCGTGCGCGAGGCGGTGATCGCGCTCGAGGTGCAGGGGCTGGTCGAGGTGCGCGTGGGATCGGGCGCCTATGTCAAGCGCCTGCCCGGCAAGAACGACATCCCCGGCTTCAACATCACCGCTTTCGAGCTGACCGAGGCGCGCCTGCTGTTCGAGGGCGAGGCAGCAGCGCTGGCCGCGACCCAGATCAGCGAGGAGGAACTGGCCGAGCTGGCCGCGCTCATCGAGGAGATCGAGCGCGAGAACCGCAACCCCCACGGCACCGAAAAAGCTGACCGTGCCTTCCATCTGGCTGTCGCGCGGGCCACGCGCAACGCGGCCATCCTCGAGGCGATCGAGCGGCTGTGGGACCTGCGCGGCAGCTCGCCCGAGAGCGCGCTGCTGCACGAGAAGGCCCGCAGCGCCAACATCAAGCCCGTGGTCGACGAGCATACCGCGCTGCTGACCGCCCTGCGCGCGCATGACCCCGTGGCCGCCCGCGCGGCGATGCGTGCCCATCTGGCCGCCGTGCTCGACAGCCTGCTGTTCGCCACCGAGGAAAAGGCGATTGCCGAAGCGCGCCGCGCCGCCCGCGCCAAGCGCGAGCGCTATGCCCGCGTCACCAGTTGACCTTTCACACCTTCCGCCATCGATAAGGCCCTTTCATGCCCCGTAACCTTGAACTGCATCCCGACCGCCTGTTCCCGGCCGACCCCGCCACGCGCGCGGTGGCCCGAGAGCTGTACGGCGCCATTGCCAAACTGCCGATCGTCAGCCCTCACGGCCACACCGATCCGCGCTGGTTTGCCGGCAATGCGCCGTTTGGCGATGCGGCCGAACTGCTGCTGCGGCCTGACCACTACGTGTTCCGCATGCTCTATTCGCAGGGGATCCGGCTCGAGGCGCTGGGCATTGGCGCGGCCAAGGCGACCTATGACCCGCGCGCGGCATGGCGCATTCTGGCCGACAACTGGCACCTGTTCCGCGGCACGCCCTCGCGCATGTGGCTCGACTGGGTGTTTGCCGAGGTGTTCGGCATGGGGGTGATGCTGGGGGCTGAAACCAGCGACCTTTATTTCGACACGATCACCGAGATGCTGGCAACCGAGGCGTTCCGCCCGCGCGCCCTGTTCGACCGCTATAACATCGAGGTGATCGCCACCACCGAGAGCCCGCTCGACAGTCTGGCGCATCACGCGGCGATCATGGCCGACAATGATGCCGGGCGCTGGAAGGGGCGGGTGGTTACCGCCTATCGCCCCGACCCGGTGATCGACCCGGAATTCGAGGGCTTCCGCGCCAATCTCGACCGCTTTGCCGAGATTACCGGCGAGGATACGCTGACATGGAAGGGCTATCTGGCCGCGCATCGCCAGCGCCGCGCCACCTTTGCCGCGCATGGCGCGACCAGCACCGACCATGGCCACCCCACGCCCCGCACCGCCAACCTGTCGCCGGCCGAGGCCGAGGCGCTGTTCGGCACGATCGTCGCGGGTGATTTCACCGCCGCGCAGGCCGAGCTGTTCCGCGCCCAGATGCTGACCGAGATGGCACGCATGAGCATTGACGACGGATTGGTCATGCAGATCCATCCCGGCTCGTTCCGCAATCACAACGCCAGCCTGTTTGCCGCCATGGGCCGCGACAAGGGCGCCGACATTCCGGTGCAGACCGAATATGTGAACGCGCTCAAGCCGCTGCTCGACCTGTTCGGCAATGATCCGCGCCTGTCGATCATCCTCTTTACGCTGGACGAGACGGTCTACAGCCGCGAGCTGGCACCGCTGGCCGGCCATTATCCCTGCCTCAAGCTCGGCCCGGCCTGGTGGTTCCATGACAGCCCCGAGGGCATGCGCCGCTTCCGCCTGTCGACCACCGAGACGGCCGGCTTCTACAATACGGTCGGATTCAATGACGACACGCGCGCCTTCCTGTCGATCCCGGCGCGGCACGATGTCGCCCGGCGCATCGACTGCGGTTTCTTGGCGCAGCTGGTGGTCGAACACCGGCTCGAGGATTGGGAAGCGGCCGAGCTGGCGCAGGACCTGACCTACAATCTCGTCAAGAAGGCGTACAAGCTGTGAGCCGCCTGTCGCCCGACAACCTGCCGCAAAACGCCGCCCTGCCCGCCTATGAGCGGGCCGGGCGGGGCGTGGGCATCGTGCATTTCGGCCTTGGCGCCTTCACCCGCGCGCATCAGGCGTGGTACACCGATGGCGCGATGGCGCTGGACGGCGGCGACTGGATGATCGCCGGCGTCTCGATGCGCAGCGCCGATGTGGGCGAGCAGCTGAACCCGCAGGGCGGCCTCTACACGCTGGCCGAAAACAGCGGCGAGGGCACGCGCCTGCAGGTCATCGGCTCGGTGGCGCAGGTGCTGCTGGCGCCCGAGAGCCCCGACCAGATTGTCGCGCTGCTGGCCGCGCCCGGCACGCATGTCGTCACCTTTACCGTGACCGAGAAGGGCTATTGCCGCAGCGCCGATGGCAGCCTCGACGCGGCTCTTGCCGAAGGCGGGTTCTATCCGCTGCTGGCCGATGCGCTGGCCCAGCGCAAGGCGGCCGGCCTTGGCGGTCTCACGCTGCTTTCCTGCGACAATCTGGCCGATAACGGGCACCAGCTGCGCGCCCTGCTGGGGCAGTACATTGCCGCGCGCATGCCCGATCTGGCCGATTGGGTGGCGCAGCATTGCACCTTCCCGTGCAGCATGGTCGACCGCATCGTGCCCGCCACCACGCCAGAGGACCGCGCCCGGATCGAGACGCAGCTCAATCAGCGTGATGAGGGCGTGGTGATGACCGAGCCGTTCAGCCAGTGGGTGATCGAGGATGCCTTTGCCGGCCCGCGCCCGGCATGGGACAAGGTCGGCGCGCAGATCGTGGCCGATGTGGCGCCTTATGAAACCGCCAAGCTGCGCCTGCTCAACGGCGCGCATTCGGCGCTGGCCTATCTGGGGCTCGAGGCCGGCTACACCTATGTGCACGAGGCGGTGGCCGATCCGCGCCTCGCCGCGCTCGTCGGCCAGCTTATGGCCGAAGCCGCCGCCACGATCACGCCGGCGCCCGGGCAGGATCTGGCCGCCTATGCCAGGGCGCTGATCGCCCGTTTCGAGAACCCCGCGCTCAACCACCGCCTGATCCAGATCGCCATGGACGGCAGCCAGAAGGTGCCGCAGCGCTGGCTGGCGGTGCTGGCACAGGCGCAGGCGCAGGGCCGCCAGTGCTCCGCCATCCTGACCGCGCTGGGGGCATGGTTGCGCCATATTCGCGGCGACAACAGCGCCAAATGGGGCCCGGTGAGCGACCCGCGCGCGGCCGATCTGGCAGGCGCATGGGCGGCCGGGGCCGATGGCGTGGTCGATGCGCTGTTTGCGCCCGATGGCGTGGTGGGCGGGCCGTGGCGGCCGCTGCCTGCCGATCTGCCTGTTATTTCAGCCGCCGCGCCCAGCTGGCGCGAGCCTGTGGAGTAATGCCGATGGTCAAGCGCCGGGATCGTGTCACCTGCTATGACGTGGCCGAAAGGGCTGGCGTCAGCCAGTCGACCGTGAGCCGGGCGCTGGCCGGCAGCCGCGTGGTGTCCGAGGCCACGCGCGAGCGTATCCGCGAGATCGCCCGCAGCCTGAACTATCATGTCGACACCTCGGCCTCCTCGATGCGCAGCGGGCGGATCACGACCGTGGCCGTAGTGGTCATCGGCCCGCCATCGGGCGATGTGCGGGTGTACAACCCTTTCCACTACACGCTCATGGCGGCGATTTGCGCGGCGGCCTCGGCGCAGGGGCTTGAAACTATCGTCTCGTTTCAGAGCACGCCCGACCGCTTCAAGGGCAGCTACGAGGTCGAGCGCAAGGCGCTGGGCGTGATTGCCATTGGCACCAGCGAGAATGCGCCCGCCTGGGCCTATTTCCGCGATCTGGCGCGGCAGGGCTGGAATGTGGTGAGCTGGGGCGCGCCCGATGCCGACATGGACTGGGTGGGGGCCGACAATCACGCCGGCGGGCAGATGGCCACGCGGCATCTGCTCGATCTGGGGTGCCGGCATATCGCCTTTGTGGGCACGGGCGAGGAAGGCCCGCGGCAATTTGCCGAAAGGCGCGCCGGCTATGGCGAGGCGATGGCCCGCGCGGGCCTGGCAGGGCGGCATGTCGAGGTGCCCGCTGGCCTGTCGCGCCATGCGCAGGGGCGGATGGCCGCCGACCTGCTGCTGGACACGGGCGAGCCGCTCGAGGGGATTGTGGCGGCCTGCGACAGCCTGGCGCTGGGCACGCTCGAGCGGCTGCGTGAACGGGGCCGCGATGTGCCGCGCGATGTGCGCCTGATCGGGTTTGACGGCACGCGGGCGGCCTATCACGCCTCGCCCTCGCTCAGTTCGATCGAGCCGGATTTCCACACCGCCGGCGCCTTGCTGGTCGAGCGACTGCTGGCCCAATGCGGCGAGCAGGCGCGGATGGCCTCGGCTTGCCGCCAGGCGCAGGCCGACCTGCAGGCGGGGCATCGCGCGCCCGTCCGCCTGATCGACCGCGACCGGGTGCTGGTGCACTGAGCCGGTGGGCGGCGCGCAGGGCCATGGCCCGCCACGCCGCCCGAGGCTTTAGAGATAGAGCTGCTTGTTGATTTCGATGCCGTTTTCGCGGCAGTACGTCTCGTAGTGGTTCATGAACCACCACACGTCGAGCGTCTCGACATGCTTGCCATCGGCGTCGAAAAATTCGTTGGCGCCCTGCATCCAGAACAGCGCCTTCATGCCGTTGGGATCGTCGGTCACCAGCGTATGGGCGGTGCCCGGCGTTTCGGTAATGAAGTCGCCCGGGCGGCACACCCAGTCGTATTCCAGATAGCGGAACGAGCCCTCGAGCCCGATCGCCCAGACCGGCCCGCGATGCTTGTGAGTGCCGATCACGCCCGGCCCCTTGATCCACAGGATGTTGCAGTAAATGTTCTGCCGCACGTCAAAGGCCAGGTGGCGGATTGCCGCGCCCTCGCCAAAGGGCACCCAGGGGCTCTGGCTTTCCTCGCGGCCCACATAGGTGCCTTCCACGCCCTTGGCGCGGATCAGGTTGGCGTACAGTTCGGGCACGTCGACGATCTTGTAGGCCGATGAAGGCGGCGCGGTCATGGTGGCCATATCAGGTGTCCTCTCGCATTGCGGTTGCAGGGTGGCGGTTCTGCGCCAATTGTTATGAATCCTGACAATAATCACGGCGGCTCGAAAAGACGAGTCCTCTCGGCCCTGCGTTGCGAAGGGTGGAACGCATTTTGTGCGTTTGCGAAGGCGGGCGGTCGACAGGGCGTGGCCTGCGCGCGATGGATGGCGCGGCGAGAGGCCATCTCAATGGCCGTGATGCGGCGCCTATGGGCCTGCGCCGATTGCCAGACAGGTCATTTCTGCTATCGCACCCGCGTGTTGAAACGCTCGCTTGTCAAATATCTGGCTGGTCCGGCGCCGGTTGCGCTGGCCTTGGCCTGTGCCGGTTGTGCGGTGCCGCATAGGGCGCCTGCCGGGTTGCATCTGTTGCCGCCTGCCGCGCCTGCCCCTGCGCAGCCCGTAACGCCGCCGCCGGCGCAGGGCCCGTGGTGGCATGGTTCGGGTGATGAACTGCTTGACCATCTGGTCGAGCGCGGGGTGGCGCGCGCGGGCAGCCTGTGCCCGGCAGCGCCGCACGGGGTGAAGCAGAAGCTGGGGCGGCGTCTGGCCGGCCTGTGGCATGGCCGCCAGGCCGAGCGCGCCGGCCGCGCCGAGGTGGAGTGGCAGCATGCCGCCGATCACCTGCGCCTGGCGACCGATATTGGTCTGGCCTATGCGCGGGCGCGCGGGTGGCAGGCCAGGCTGGCGCTGCGCATGGCCATGCCCGCACCGCTGCGCGACACTGCCGAGATCGCCCGTTTCCGGCGCGAGGCCGGGCTGGTGCCGGCGCTTGACGAAGGGATGGCGGGGCTGATGGTGGGCCTGAACAGCGCCGACATCGACGCGGCGCTGGCGGCCTATGTCGCGGCGGTCGACGATCTGGCGCGGCTGACCGGCGAGGATGCGGCGCATTTGCGCGCGAGGCTGGATGATGGCGCGCAGTGGGCGCCGCCGCTGGTGCCGCCCGCCGTGGTCGACGATGGCGCCGATCTGGCCCGCCGGCCCGACCTGCGCGTGATCGAGGCGCGGCTGATCGAACGGCTGGAGCATCGCCATGTGGGGCAGGCCGCGATTGACGAGGTAACGCAAAAGGCGCTGGCCGCCGATGTGCTGCCGGTGGCCGCGCAAGCTCCGGCCGAGGCTGACGAGGCCGACTGGACGGCGCGCTGGGCAGGGGCATTGGCCCGCGCCCGCGCCGAACTGAGCCTGAACCGCGCGGCGCTGGCCGACGCCCGCCTGCGCGAGGACCAGCGCGCGGCGCTGGGCGGCGCGGCCGAGCGCGCGCTGGTCGATGCGCGGATCGGGTATCGCGGCGGGGCGGCCAGTTTTGCAACGCTCTATGTGGCCGAGGCAGCGGCGCTGGCTGCGCGCGAGGCCGGGGTCGAGGCGCGGGGCGCGGCGCTTATGGCCACCATCCGCCTGTGGGCCGCGCAAGGCCGGGGCGAGGCGCCCCGCGTTTCGGCAGGAGGCGCCTGTGACTGAGCCTGGCCACAGCCCGCACAGCCCGCTCGACACGTTTCTTGGCGCATCGCCACGGCGGCGGCGGCGGCACTGGTTCAGCATTCTGGTGCTGGCGGCGGCGGCGGCGGCGGCGGTCATGCTGTTCCAGCGCTTTCTGGTGGGGTCCGACCTGCCCTGGTACACCGCCCCTGTCGAGCAGGGCGACATCGCCCCGTTGCTGACCTTGCGCGGCACGCTGCATGGCGAGGGCGAGGTGACGGTGGCGGCCGCGCAGGACGGGGTGATCGTGGCTGTGCCCGGCCCTGCCGACGGGCACGTGGCCGCCGGGCAGGATCTGGCGGCGATGGATACCGCCGCCTTTGCCCGCACTCTGACCGCCGATGTTGCGCAGCAGAAGATGGCTGCCGACGCGCAGGCCCGCGCGCAGATTACCGCACGCGAATTGCGCGAAAGGCTCGAGCGCTATGAAAGCGTTTGGCGCCGCTCGGCCGGGCGCGTGCCTTCGCTCAACGAGATGGAAAACGCCCGCGCCGCCGCGGCCCGCGCCGATCTCGACGTGGCCAGCGCGGCAGCCCGCGTCGATCAGGCCGGCGCGCAGGTCGAGGCCGACCGGGCAGCGCTGGCGGGGGCTGTGGCCCGCGCGCCTTTTGCCGGCTATGTCGTTGCGCGCCATGTTTCGCCTGGCATGGCGGTGCGCGCGGGGCAGCCGCTGTTTACGCTGGCGGCCCATGCCGAGAAGCTGAGCATTGCCGTGCCCGTAAGCGCGGCGCAGGCCGACAGCCTGAAGCCGGGTATCGAGGTGCGGGTGCTGGTCGATGGGCTGCCCGATGCGGTCTACCCTGCGCGGCTGTTGCGCATGGATGCGGCAGGGCCGGGGGGCGATGGCCGGGTGGCTATATTTGCCCTGCAGCCGCCCGAGGACGAGGACGCTGGCCAGCCCGGGCCTGAGGATGCGCGCTCTGCCCCGCATCCGGGCATGGCCGCCACCGCCCAGATCAGCCTGCCTGTGCGCAGCGGCGTGCTGCTTGTGCCTAATGCTGCGCTCGCGTTCAGCCCCTCGGGCAGTGGCGCGTCTGCGCAATTGCGCGTATTCGTGGTGGGCGAGGATGGTGCCCCGCGGCGCGTGGCCGTGTCGGTCGGGGGCACCGATGGCAAGCACAGCCAGGTGCTGCCCGCCGATCAGGCAGGCGCTTTGCATCCGGGCGTGCAGGTCATCACCGGGTGGCGACAGGCGCAGCATGGGCCGGCCAGCGGCGCCAGCGCGCGACCGGCCGGCCAGCGTTGAGCCGCACCCCGGCGCATAGGTGGAAACCAGAGGCCCGTTGCGGCGTTGAACAGGCGATGACGATGGAAGACCAAGGTTGGCAGGCCCGCGCCCAAGGCGCCCGGCCCCCGCACAGCGCGCAGGCCGTTTCGCCCACTGAGCAGACGACACAGTCCTCAAACATGAGCCGGCGCAGGCTGGGCGGGTTGTTCATGGCGCTGGCCGGGGCGGCCTCGTGCCCAGGCTGGCTGCATGCGGCGCAGGCGCAAGGGCGCTTTGGCCCGGCCACGCGCTTCTCATGGGACACCGTGGTGCGCGAGGCGCAGGCGCGCGCGCGCAAGCCCT
>DATMUT010000435.1:0-4169 GCA_035563755.1 Novosphingobium sp. | reverse complement strand
GAGCCGCTGCGCCTGCCGCCGCCCCAGACCCAGCGCCAGCAGCGGATTGGGCTGCTGCAAAAACCGGCGCGGCGACATGCCGAACAGGTCGGTGAACTCGCGCGTCATCTGGCTCTGGTCGAAATAGCGCAGGGCGATTTCCTCGGCCTCGTTGGCATCGGCAAGGCCGCGCAGCCAGCTGGCCATGTCGAGCGCGCGGGCGCGGCGCAGGATCTGCTTGGGCGGCATGCCGAAATCGCGCCGCACGATGCGTTCCAGCTGGCGCAGGCTCAGCCCCACCTCGCGGGCGAAATCGGTGACCGAGGCCTGCGGGTCGATATAGGTCAGCTGCTCGAAGGCGGTCGAGACCGGATCGGGCCGGTTCCAGCCGAAGCGGTCGAGCGCCTCGCGCATCAGCTGCTCCATTACATCCATCCAGCCCTCGGGGCCGCCGGCCGCTGCAATGCGGTCGATGCCCTCGTAGCCGAACAGGTCGAAGTCCTGGCAGATGTGGATGTGGTCGACCAGCCGCGAGGTGTCGACCCCCTGCATGGCCGACATCACGCCCGGCCGCAGCGACATGCCCATGCTGATCAGCCGCCCGTCGGCCTTGGTGGTGACGGTGATGGGCATGAGGAAGGTGTGCGGCCCCAGGAACAGCGCCTCGCGCCCGTGGCTGTGCGGGCCGCTGCGCGAGGGGGCCGACCAGTTGCCCGCCAGCTGGATGCGGATGCAGATGTTGTCGTCAAAGATGCTGGACTGCACCTGATAGCCGGGCGGCACGGTCACGTCCGAGGCCCACAGCCGCCCGATCCAGGGCGCCAGATCGGGTGATGGCACGCGGTTGTCGTTCAATGGCTGCCCATCGCGCGAAAGCCCGGCGAGGGGTTTGAACGCGGTATCGACCGCCGGGCGGGTGTTCTTGAGCATAGCGAACCCTCGTCGCCGGCAGCGACGTGTGAACGCCTGTCGGCCTATCTGTTCTGGCTGTTTTTCGAGCGGAATTTGGCCGAAAAGTCAATTCGTCGCAGGCTCGGCTCACCCCATCGGGCTTGACCGTTGCCCCTTTGCACAGGCAAAGCGGTGGAATGAACCTGGATTCCGATATTGCCCTTGCCATGCGCCTTGCCGATGCGGCCGGCGAGGCGATCCGTCCCTATTTCCGCGCGGGCCTGACGACCGAGCGCAAGGAAGACGCCAGCCCGGTCACGCTGGCCGACCGCGCGGCCGAGGAGGCCATGCGCCGGATCCTGAAAGCCGAGGCCCCGCGCGACACGATCATTGGCGAGGAATTCGGCGCCGAGGCGGGCACGTCGGGCCGCAGCTGGGTGCTCGATCCGATTGACGGCACGGCCGGCTTTCTGGCGGGGCGCCCCATTTTCGGCACGCTTATCGCGCTGGTGGTCGAGGGGTGGCCGGTGCTGGGCATCATCGACCAGCCGATCCTGCGCGAACGCTGGGTGGGCGCGTCGGGCCGCCCTACGACGCTGAACGGGCGTGTGGCCAAGACCCGCCTGTGCCGCCAGCTCTCGGACGCCAATCTGGCCACCACCGGGCCGCATTATTTCGACGACCATGACGGCGCGCACTTCATGGGGCTGGCCGCCAAGACCGACCACCGCCGCATGGTCATGGGCGGCGACTGCTACAATTACGCCATGCTGGCCAGCGGCGAGGTCGACGTCGTGTGCGAGGCGGGGCTCAAGCTGCACGACTGGGCGGCGCTGGTGCCGGTGGTCGAGGGCGCGGGCGGCCTGATGTGCGACTGGAATGGCGAGCCGCTGAACGCGGCCTCGGACGGGCATGTGATCGCCGTGGGCGACCCGGCGCGGCAGGATGATGTGATCGAGGCGCTGGCCTGTCATCACTGAGCGGCCCTTTGCCGCGCTACTTCTTCTTTTATGGCACGTTGATGGCCGGGGCGGGCAATGCCGTGGCCCTGGCCGCGCATCGGCACCTGGGCCAGGAGCAGCCGGCCACGATTCGCGGCGCGCTCTGGGCGATTGACGATCCGGGCGGGTGGTATCCCGCGCTGCTGCCGGGCGCGGGCTTGGTGCATGGCGCGCTCTATCGCGTGCTGAGCGGCTTTGGCGCAAAGGATCTCGCCCTGCTCGACGCCTATGAGGGCGCCGAGTATGTCCGCGAGCCTGTTCAGGTGCGCCTCGAGGCCGGGATGGTCGAGGCGCAGGCCTATGTGTGGGCAGGGGCCTTGCCCGAGGGCGCTGTTGCGCTGGGGCATGGCGATTTCGCCCGCTTTCTGGCCGAGGGTGGGCACCGCCCCTTTGGCGCGGCGGACTGATGCAGCGCTTGCCTTTTGGCGGCGTTGCGTATAGGGGCCGCCCCTTCAATCGGCATGGTCGATTCCCGGGACACCGGGATTCGCCCGCCCGCCTGGCCATAAGGGCTGCCACGGCGAGCAGGACATGCCGTTACGAAAAGGAGACGAAAATGCCCAAGCTCAAGACCAAGAGCGGTGTGAAGAAGCGCTTCAAGATCACCGCCACCGGCAAGGTCAAGCACGGCGTCGCTGGCAAGCGTCACCGCCTGATCAGCCACAATGCCAAGTACATCCGCCAGAACCGCGGCACCGAAGTGATCTCCGACGCCGATGCGAAGGTGATCAAGAAGTGGGCGCCCTACGGGCTGAACTGAGGAGTACTGAAGCATGTCCCGTATCAAGCGTGGTGTTACCACCCGTGCCAAGCACAAGCGGATTCTCGATCAGGCGAAGGGCTATCGCGGCCGTCGCAAGAACACGATCCGCGTCGCCCGTCAGGCCGTTGAGAAGGCCGGCCAGTACGCCTATCGCGACCGCAAGGTTAAGAAGCGCACTTTCCGCGCCCTGTGGATCCAGCGCATCAACGCTGCTGTCCGCGCCGAAGGCCTGACCTATTCGCAGTTCATCCACGGCACCAAGCTGGCCGGGATCGAACTGGACCGCAAGGCCATGGCCGACCTGGCGATGAACGAAGGCGGCGTGTTCGCTGCTGTCATCGCTCAGGCGAAGGCTGCCCTGCCGGCGTAATTGCCGGCCTTGGGGCCACAGATTGGGGGCGCGGGCAGCATTGTTGCCCGCGCCCCTTTTATTTGTCTGGCGGCCATGGGGGGCGAACCGGGCGCTTTTTGCGTTGACGTTGCGGCTATCTCCATCAAAATACCGGCAAAAGGGGCAGAACCTGCCCGATAAGGGGATAATCGGTGTCGCGCTCGGTTCAGGTACGGGCCAGTTTTTGCCGCCCGCCGGCAGAGCTGGCGCGCTATTTCACGACGTTCTATCTGGCCGAGATCGACGTGCCCGAGGGGCAGACGGTCACGGATTACCTGCATCCGGAATGGGCCAATCTGCGATTCTTCAATGGCACCAGCCTGACTGCGCAAAACCATCTGGGCATGCGCATTGCCGATACGCGCATGGCGGTGACCGGCCCAAGCACCCGCGCCTTGCGCTTCGAGGTGGGGGCGTGCCGCATCTGGGGCGTGGGGTTGCTGCCGCTGGGCTGGGCCAAATTCGTGGGCGGATCGGCGGCCGATCTGGCTGACGCGGTGGTTGACGGGGGCCAGCATCCGGCTTTCGCACCCTTTGCCGATCTGGCCGCAAGCCTGTTTTCCGATCGGCCCGACGCCAAGGCGGAACTGGCGCGGATTTCCGACTGGTTTTGCGCGCATGACGATCGCTCGGTGCCCGACGAGGCGCGAATCACCGCGCTGCACGCCGCGCTGGTCGACGTGGAGGTGGCCAGCGTTGCGGCCCTGTGCGAGCGGGTGGGGGTGAGCGAGCGCACGCTCGAGCGCATGTGCTACCGCGATTTCGGCTTTTCGCCCAAGCTGCTGCTGCGCCGGCAAAGGTTCATGCGCAGCCTCGCGCAATATATGCTCGATCCCTCGCTCAAGTGGATCGGCGCGCTCGACGGGCATTACCACGATCAGGCCCAGTTCGTGCGCGAATTCCGCCAGTTCATGGGCATGACGCCGCGCCAGTATGCCGCGATGGATCACCCTATCCTCAAGGCGTTCGTGACGGAAAGGGCGCGGCTCGAAGGGTCGGCTGTGCAAACGCTGGACCCCCCGCGCGAGGCTGGCGGGCAGAATGGAGCCGGGCAGGCGGCGGCGCCCCCGCCGGCCAGCCGCCCACGTTCGCCGCGCAAGGCGGGGCCATTGGCGCCACCTGCGGATTGACCTGCCGCGCTCCT
>DATMUT010000434.1:0-13121 GCA_035563755.1 Novosphingobium sp. | reverse complement strand
CAGCCACGGCACGGCCGCCCACGGCATCTCGGCGCAGAGCGTGCTCAGCCTCGATGTGGTGCTGGCCAATGGCGAGCTGCTCTCGACCAATTCGGCCGAGGCCATGCGCAATTACGGCCCCGATCTGGCCGGCCTGTTCTGCGGCGATTGCGGCACGCTGGGCATCAAGGCGCGCATCCGCCTGCCGCTGATCAGGGCGATGGAACATGCCGAGACGCTGTCCTTCGCCTTTGACGATTTCGCCCAGTGCCATGCCGGCGTGCGCCAGGCGCAGCTGGCCCGGCTCGACGATTCGCATTTCGGCCTCGACCTGGCGCTGTCGCAGGGGCAGATCGGCCGCAACGAGGGCATGGGCCAGCGGCTGAAGATCGCCGCCGCCGTGTTCAAGAAGGCACCGAACAAGGCCAAGGCCATCGCCCAGATCCTGAAGATGGCGCTGGCTGGTGAAAACCCCATGCGTTCGGGCGCCTATATGTGCCACTTCATCGTCGAGGGCTTCGACCCGGCTGACGCTGCTCACCGCGCCGCCCGCCTGCGTGCCGTCATGGCGCCCTATGGCCGCGAGATCGCCAATTCGATCCCCACCTTCGTGCGCTCGATGCCCTTTGCCCCGCTGGCCAACATCCTTGGCCCCAATGGCGAGCGCTGGGTGCCGATCCATGGCGTGCTGGCGCATGAGCAGGTGGTGCCCTTCCACAACGCCTGGATGGCACTGCTGGCCGAGCGCAAGGCCGATATGGAGCGGCTGGGCATCTGGACCGGCACCATGTTCTCGCCCGTCGGCTCGACCGGCTTCCTGTACGAGATCGCCATCTACTGGCCCGACGCGCGCACGCCCTATCACCTCAAGACGCTGGGTGATGAGTGGATCGCCAGCCTCAAGGACTACCCCGCCAATGCCGAGGCCAAGGCCTATGCCAACGAACTGAAGGAAGCGGGCGTCGCGCTGATGCAGCAGTATGGCTCGGGCCACTTCCAGCTGGGCCGCGCCTATCCCTATCAGCCGCGCCTGAACGGGCAGGCCAGCCGCCTGATCCACGCGATCAAGCAGGAGCTGGACCCCAAGGGTGTGATGAACCCGGGCGTTCTGGGCTTTTAAGGCAAAGCGGCGGCCCCGCCCGGGCTGGGCCGCCACCGCCACCGCCACCGCCACATAGCCAAAAGGAAAGGCCGGCAGGGATACCCCCGCCGGCCTTTCTTGTTTGCGCCCTTGCGCGCCTTACGGCTTGGGCGGGAACGGCTTTGCCGCAGCAGGCGTGGCCGGCTGCGTCCAGCCAGCCGGCACCGCCGAGGGCTTCTGCTGGTGGGCATAGTTCTCGAGGCTCGAGAGCGAGGGGCCGTAGTCGGTCTCGGGCGCGGTCAGCCACTTGTCGCCCATGGCGCGGGCCTTGGCCACCAGATCGGCCGGCAGGCCGGCAACGCCATTGGGCACGGTCTGGAAATAGGTGAAGTAGTTGAGGTTGCCCTCGGCCTGCCCCATCATCATCCACGGCAGCCACGGGGTGATGCGGTTCCACGCGCCGGTATAGGGCAGCGCGGTCAGATGCGGATTGGCCGCATCCTCGGCCTTGAACGAATAGATGAAGTGTTCCGACACCTGGTTCATCACGCCAGCGCTCTCGCGCGGCCACTGGCCGGGCTGCAGCGCCGAGGGGTAGAACAGGTCCACGTCGGAGCGCACGATGATGTTGCCGGTCGGGCCATATTCGCAGTCGAGCAGGAAAGGCCGGCGCGGCGGCTTGTCCTTGTTCAGGCCGCCATAGGACGGCGGCTCGGGCGCATATTCGCCAATGGTGAAGTTGAACGGATCGTTGGCGATGGGCACCACCTTGACCGTCTCGCCGGTGAAGGGGTTCTTCCACTCGTCCATCAGCTTGCCGGTCTCGAGGTCGCGATAGAACACCACCTCGCGCAGCAGGCGGCGCCACGAGCCATCCTCGGTGCGGTGCATGCGAACGAAGGAGAAGCCCTCGGCCAGGAACAGCGGGCGCACCTTCTCGTTCGGGCGCACGCTGTAGACCTTGCCCTTGATCCAGCCGCACTTCACCTTGGTCGGGTCCAGGTCGGCGTCGAGACGGGCATAGGTGTCGCGGCACCACTTGGGGTCCTTGAAGTCGATCTTGGTGACGAAATCGACCTTGGGCTTGCCCAGCGGCTTCTTGGGGGCAGCCGCCTGCGCCTCGCTGGCGGTCAGCCCGGCGCCCAGTGCCAGCCCGGCACCGGCCAGGCCGCCTGCCACGCCAAAGGCATCGCGCCGGCTCATCTTCGTTTCGTCCATATGCAGCTCCCGTCTCGTCGGTATGCGGTGTGAAAGGGTGTATCTTATGGTATGCATGTTTCTTCAATCACACAGCTACCGCAGCTTCGGGGAAATTCCTCTCCACCTGACGGATACATGCCCAAAGCTGCCCTTGCGACAAGGCGCGAGGATACACATTTCGCACCTGCGCATTCCCATGGAGCCACCTTCATGCTGAACACTTTCCAGCAATCGCCGCACCCGATCCTGCCCAAGGCCACCGCCGACGAGGCTTCGCGCCAGGAGTTCGCCAAGAGCTTCAAGGGCTTTATCCAGCAGACCCTGCTGCCCGGCCTGACGCCGGTGTACAACACCCGCGTGTCCAAGGCGTTCGAGAAGGCCAACGGCCGCGCCCCCCAGGACCGCCGCGACATCCGCCACGCCATGGTCGATGACCTGTATTTCCAGCTGTACGCCACGTCGAACCGCGTGGCGCAGGAACTGCTGTGGGAATCGGTCAACATCTCGGTCGACCGCCAACTGCCCGAGCTGATCGAGAAGGCCCGCGAACTGTCGGCCGGCAGCAAGGCAGAGCTGCGCATCCCCGAAGGTTTCGTGCCGCCGCGCTATGTCACCGCTTTCGACATTCACTGCATGCCCGGCGGCTATTGCAGCGAAGTGACCAAGGACGACGTGGCCGTGGGCGCGCTGTATGACCGCGGCGTGTTCCTGTACGCCATGGGCTACACCGGCCCCAACAACGACGACATGGGCCGCTCGGTGGTGAACTACCTCAAGCGCCACACCCCCGAGTTCAAGCCGCGCCGCATCCTCGACATGGGCTGCACGGTGGGCCACTCGACCCTGCCCTACAAGGAACTGTTCCCCGAGGCGGAAGTGTGGGGCATCGACGTTGGCGGCCCGTGCATCCGCTATGCCCACGCGCGCGCGGCCGGCTTCGGCCTCGAGGTCAACTATGCGCAGATGAGCGCCGAGGAAACGACCTTTGAGGACGGCTATTTCGACCTGGTCGTCAGCCACATCCTGCTGCACGAAACCAGCGGCAAGGCCATGCCGAAGATCTTTGCCGAAGCGCACCGCGTGCTGGCGCCGGGCGGGCTGATGATCCACGCCGACCTGCCGCCCTTCGACCTGATGGACCCGTTCACCCAGTTCATCCTCGACAACGAGACCTGGTACAACAACGAGCCGTTCTGGGGCGCGATGCGCGACATGGACCAGATCAGCCTGGCCGAGAAGGCCGGCTTCGAACGTGCGGCTGTCAAGTTCGACACCGCCCCGATGGCGGTGATGGAATTTGCCGCGGCGGCTGAAGGCTACAGCCAGGAAGCAGCCGAGGACGTGGCCGACCGCGAGTTCACCGCCGGTGAATTTGCCCCCGGCGGCGGCTGGGAAGTGTTGATCGCGCGCAAGGGCGTGGAAAAGGCCATGGCGGCCTGAGGGGACTGACGAGACAATGACCGAAACCGAACAGCGTCCGCACACCATCAAGGACGCCAAGGGCAAGCGCCCGCAATTCTATGACGCGCCCGGCATGGATCAGGCGATGTCGATGATCATGGTGCTGGCCAGCGAACTGGCCACGCTGCGCGACCGGCTGGATTCGGCCGAGCGCGTGGCCAAGGGCGCCGGCATCGATCTGGCCGCCGGCATCGAGGCGCTCGAGCTGGACCAGAGCGCTCTGGAAGAGCGTGAGAGCTGGCGGCAGGGCTTCCTTGACCGCCTGTACTATCTGGCCCGCAAGGACGCTCAGGAGGCCCGTGAGGCCGAAACCGACGAAGGCTTCAAGGCGACCATCGCCGCGATTGCCGAGCAGTAAAGTTAGCGCCCCTTGTGGGCAAAGGAAAACCCGGCGGGCCTGCGTGGGCCTGCCGGGTTTTTTGTGTTCCGGGCGCAAAAGCAGGATGCGAGGGGGCAGCCCCCTCGCCCCCCTTCACTTCTTCAACAGGCGCACCGGCAGCGCGTCGGTCACACAGGCGTCGAGCGCCGCGCGGGCCTTGGCATCGCCGCGTCCGTAAGCCTTGAGGAACAGGCCGGCGATGCGGTTGGCATCGGCCATGCGGTCGGGCCGGGCCGGGCCGGGTTGCGAGAAGTCGCAAATCAGACCGCCAAAATAGTGGTTCACCCCTTCGAGCACCAGGCCATAGCGATTGCCCCCCGGCGCTGCCGCCTCGAACCCGTCGAGATGGGCGCGCCAGGCGTCGGGCGAGGCGGCGGTGATGCCCTGCATGATGTCGATCGTGCCGGTTTGCACGACGGCCGGCACCGCCAGCTTGCCATAGCCTTCCTTGGTGATCAGCACCGGAATGGCCGGCGGCGGCGAGAAGGCCACGACAGCCAGCGCCTTGCCATCGGTCAGCGGCCCGGTCAGCCCTTCGGGGCGCTGCGATTCCGCGCCGCCCAGAACCAGCGCCGTCATGCCGCCATAGGAATGCCCCATCGCCACATAGGGCGCGTGCCCCACATGGGCCTGCAGCGCGCGAAAATCCTCGACCCGCGCCTTCCATGTGGTGAGGCCGGGGAACTTGGCGGTGTCCGGGTGCTCGCGCGAGTCGACATGCAGCGGGGCCAGAACGCGCCAACCAGCAGCCACCACCGGGCCGATGATGGGGTCATAATATTTGGGCGCCGAGCCTGCCCCATGGCTGAACAGGATAAGGCCCACCGGGCGCCCCTTGGGCATCCACTCGGTAATCTCGACCGCGCGGCCCGCCTCGGTATGAATGGTAAAGTGGCGGGGGTCCAGCAGCGGTCCTGCCGCGGCCAGCGCGGGCATGGCACCGCCTGCCACCAGCGGCACGGCCGCACTCACTGCCAGCATCTGCCGCCGGCTGAGCGCGGCAAGCATGTCGGAAACCACGGCATCGGTCATGGGATGGGCCTTTCACGTCGGGTGGCCGCGCAAGCTTGGCTTGCGGGCCGTTGGGGGCATTATGCTTGCATGCTCTGGATGCGAAAGCGGCGCCGCTTCCCCAAGGGGAAGGGCGCCGCCATCCGTTCTGCGGTTACAACCTTCAGAACTTGTAAGAGGCCGTCAGCTTCCAGGTGCGCGGATCAGCCATGAAACGCGGCCAGACCGCATAGAAGCCGAAACCGGTGGTGTAGTAGATCTGGTTGGTCAGGTTCTTGACCGAGAAGCGCAGGCTCCAGTTGTCAAGGGTGTAGCCGACATAGGCGTTGACCAGATTGGTGGCCGGCACATGGCCGATCGCCAGATTGTCGGGCGTCGAGTAATAGTCCGAACGGGCGTTGTAGTTGATGCCCGCCTGCGCCTCGCCCGGGCCTGTCGGCACGGTCAGGTCGGCGCCGACCGTGTACTGGTGCTTGAACACGTTGGTCATCCAGTTGCCAACGTAATTGGTCGTCGAGGCAGCGCTGGTCTCGGCCGAAGCCTTGTACTTGCCGTTGTTCCAAACGCCATTGGCCCACAGGGTCAGGATCGAGACCGGCTTGACGCTGAATTCGGCCTCGATGCCCTCGTGGCGGGCGGCATAGTTCTGGGTCAGGAAGTTACCCGAACCATCGACCGACTGCTGCTGCAGGCTGGAATAGTCATTGTAGAAGGCAGCCAGGTTCAGACGGGCCTTGCGGTCCCAGAACTCGCTCTTCATACCGATTTCATAGGCCTTCACGCTCTGCGGACCATAGGGCGAGTTGAGCGCGGTGACGCTGCCGGCCAGGCCGTTGTAGCCGCCCGCCTTGAACCCTTCCGAGAAGCTGGCGTAGAACATCAGATGGCTCATCGCCTGCCAGTCGAGGGCCACGCGGGGCAGGAAGTTGTGCCACTTGTCGCGGCGGTTGACCAAGCCGCTATCGGCAGCAACGCCGTCCTGCAGATTGCCATTCAGCGTCTTGTGATCTTCGGTGTAACGGCCGCCGGCGCTCAGCGTCAGGTTCGGCAGGATCTTGAAGCTCAACTGGCCAAAGGCGGCATAGCTGTTGGTGTCGACGCTCATGTTCAACGTCGACGCCGAACCGTAGACCGTCGTGTAGACGTCCTGCGTGCCCTTCTCGTAGAAGTAGTAAAGGCCCGCCAGATAGGTCAGGCGATCATTCAGCAGGCTGCCGCTGACATGCAGTTCCTGGCTGAAGTTCTCGTCCGACATGTAGCTGGTGCGGTCATACAGCGCCTGGGCAGCAGTGTTGGTGCTGGTCGTGTCATAAGCGATGTTATAAGGCACGCCGCCCGAGAAATCCTCGCGCCAGCCATCGCTCAGCCGCGACCAGGCGGTGATCGACTGCAGCTTGGCACCGCCGCCCAGGTTCACGTCGATATTCAGGCTGGTGCCATACTGCTTGTCGGTGGTGAAGCTGGGCACCGGGCTGTAGACGTTGCGATAGCTGCCCGACAGCGGCTGGATCGCGCTGGCGCTGGTCTGGCCCAGATAGCCATTGGTCGGCACGGCATACTGGCCGTCGCTGTCGTAATAGGAATAATAGCCCTTGAGGCGCGCCTTCACATTGGTGCCGACATAGTCCAGCTCGCCCTGGAAACCGGCGAACTTCTCGGCGCCGACCTTGCGGCCCAGCGTCACGTCATACTGGCGCCCGCCATCGCGCTGGCGATACAGCGCCGAGAAACCCGCGCGCAACGTGCCCGACTGGTTGATCGCGCCGCTGGCATAGGCCTTGGCCATGCGCTCGTTCCAGATGCCGGTGCCCAGCTCGATGCCACCGTGCATGTCAGTGCCCGGCTCGCGCGTCACGATCTTGAGCGCGCCGGCCGAGCTGTTACGGCCATAGAGCGTGCCCTGCGGACCACGCAGCACCTCGATACGCTCGATGTCGAGCGCCTCGATGAAGCTGGCGGCGGCGCGCGGCTGGTAGACGTCGTCGATGTAGATGCCGACTTCGGCTTCGGAGGTAACGTTGGCGCCATCGGTCACCGCGCCACCACGGATGTAGGGGGCGATACCGGCCGAACCGCCGGTCACCTGCGAGATCTGCACGTTAGGTGCGATCTGGCCCAGATCCTTGACGTTGGTGACCTGCAGCTTCTTGAGCTGCTCGCTGCTGAAGGCGGTCACGGCCACAGGCGTCTTCTGGACAGACGAACTGGTGCGCGTGGCGGTCACGACGATATCGCCAAGGCCCTGTTCGGCCGGCTGGGCGGCGGCATCGGCCGCATGGGCCAGCGCGGGCGCGGCCACAGTGCAAAGGGCCGTGCCTGCCATCAGCGCGACGAGGCCGGTTTTGCTCCCCAAATGAAACCTCATTATCGAAACTCCTGATCTTCGAGTTTTATTCTTGGCGACCTTGGTGGCTTCTCCCCCGCCTGTGGGGCGAGGGATTTGCCGATGCTCTCCGCTTGACGGACACGAGCGCCCGCCAGGCGGATAAATACATTTCATTTCGGATGTGGCGCGAATGCCATCAACGCCTCAGCTGCCCGGCAGCGTCCCGCAATCGACCGGCACGGCAACGCCGGTGATCGCCCGGCTTTCGGGCGCGCTCAGCATGACCACGGCATTGGCAATATCCTGCGGGCTGGCCAAACGGCCCATGGCCGAATAGGTGGCAAGGCCGGCCAGCAGTTCCTCCTCCCCCTGCCCGCTGCGCAGGTTGCCCATCAGCATGTCGGTGGGCACAGCGCCGGGCAGCACCGCATTCACGGTAATGCCCTGCGGCCCGGCAGAACGGGCGGCCACCTTGGTGGTCATCAGCACCGCCGCCTTGGACGCGCAATAGGCGCCAGCGGTCGGCACGGCGGTAATCGACATGCCCGAACCGATGTTGACGATCGCCCCGCTGCCGTGCGGCCCCATGCGCAGGATGCCATGTTTGCAGCCCAGGAAGGTGCCATCGGCATTCACCGTGAAATGGCGCCGCCACAGCTCGAGCGGCATTTCGGCAAAGGGCACGTTGGGGGTGAACACGCCGGCATTGTTGACCACAATGTCGACCCGCCCGGCCATCGCCTCGATGGCGTCCATCGCGGCGATCCACTGGCCCTCATCCGACACGTCGAGATGCAGGGCCTGCGCGCCGTTGCCCAGCTCGCTCACCAGCGCCTCGAGCGGGGCGCCCGGCAGGTCGGCGGCGAACACCCGCCCGCCCTCGGCCGCAAAGGCAGCGCAAATGGCCCGCCCCAGCCCGCCACAGGCCCCCGTAACCAGAATGCTCAGGCCCTCAAATCGCGCGGTCATCTCACTTCTCCTGAACCGGAACGACAACCTCGGGCAGGCGATAGCGGCTGAAGATCAGCAGCGCGGCGGCCTGCCCGGCTGCCGGAATGAAACTGTACAGCAGGACGATGCCCGAAATGGCCGTGGCGCTTTGCTGCGCGCCGCCTTGCGTCGAGGAGACGAAGCCAAAGGCGCTCATCACCAGGCCGGCGATCACCGGGCCAAGGGCAAAGGCCAGCTTCTCCATCGCCGAATACAGGCCCGCGAACACGCCCTCGTTGGCAGCGCCGGTCAGGCGGCGCTGATAGTCGACCGTATCGGTCATCATCGAGAGCGCCAGCAGGATGAAGCCGCCATTGACCATGCCGATGACCGCCGCGCGGGCCAGCACCAGCACATGCTGCGTGGCCAGCTGCACGCCGCCCGGCAGCGTAACCAGCACATCATCGCCCGGCCGCACCCAGAACCAGGTGATCGTGACCGCCACCCACACCAGCGAGGCGCCCACATAGGCCCGCGGCTTGCCGATTCGGCGCGGCAGCCACAGCCACAGCGGCTGCGCCAGCAGCGCGGCGGCCGACATGGTGAGCACGAAAGGCAGGATCAGCCACACAGCGCCAATCGCATAGAGGAACATGAAGCTGATGACGGTATAGGACGAGGCCTGCGCCACGTTCGAGACGATGCTGGTGGCCAGCAGGGTGATATAGGGCTTGTTCGCCCAGACCGGCTTGAGCTGCGTGAGCAGATTGCCCGGCACGGCCCCCGCCATGATGAGCGGCACCCGGCGCAGGCCGCTGGCGGTAATCAGCATCGAGCCAAGGCAGATCACACCCAGAATGAAGCTCATGCCATGCCAACCAGCAGCGCCGCCGCCAAAATGGGCAATCAGCAATTGCGGCGCGCCCACCCCCAGCAGCACGCCAAAGGTGGCAAAGAACATGCGCAGCACCATGATCCGGTTGCGCTGGTGGGCATCGTGCGACAGTTCGGCCGCGATCGCCAGATAGGGCACCGAATAGACGCTGAAGGCCGTGGAGGCGAGGAAGAAGAGCACGCAGGTGGCCCCCGCCGCCAGCCAGTAGCTGTGATAGCCCGTGACCGCGAACAGCGCGACAAACCCCAGCGAGGTACCCAGCGCCCCGCCAATAAGGAACGGCGTGCGGCCATAAAGCGGCTTTACCCGGTCGGACCAGGCGCCCACCAGCGGGTCACACAGGATGAGCCACAGCTTTGGCACCAGCACCACAAGGCCGGCCAGCCACGCCGGCACGCCCAGCATGGTGGTCATGAACAGCGGCAGCAGCACAGCCGGCGTATCGCGAAACACCTGCGCCCCCATCTGCCCCGCGCCATAGCGCAGGACTATGCCAAGGGGGACGCGATCGTGAGGTGCCTTCATCTCGTGTTCCTGTCTTGCCCGAACGGGACTGCCGGCGCGCGGCCTGCAAGGCGCAGGTTTCGCAGACGCAGCATGCGTATGACTGCATTCACGCAGCGTATGATCGGCAGGCAGATACGCAACTGCCCTGATCGATCAATTCGGAGGATGGCGTAGGCGCGCGTTAAGCGCCCTCGCGCCCGGTGTGGTACTGCTCGGCCGGGTCCGTCTCGACCAGGTTCAACAACACGCCGTCAGGATCGCGCAGGCACACCTCGGGCTGGGCGCGGTGGGCCATCACGAACAGCTGCGGCTCGGGCGACCAGCTGGCCCCGGCCGCGCGCAAAGCCTCGAGCGCCGGCCCCATCTCGCGCACGTAGAAAACCAGCGCCACCTCGCCAATGCGCGCCGGGCCGGTGGCGGGGGGCACCACCTCGGGCGTCAGTTCCGGGTCGATCAGGAACAGGCCAATCATGCCGAAATTGGGCGCCGATGCCGCCGGCTTGACGATCCGCACGGTGAGCGGACCATGCCCGGCAAAGCCCAGAATCTGCGAGGCCGAAGCGTCGTGCAGCGTGCCCTCGTAATAGACATCGGTATAGCCCAGAGCGGCATAGAAGGCGCTGGCCCGGTCAAGGTCGCGCACGAAAATGGTGCCACGGATCAGCGAGGACACGCGGGCATTGGCGGCATCGGTCATGGAAGGCTCCGGCTCAGGGGTGAGAAATTTCGGCCAGTTCGAACCAGGCCGGGGTGAGCGCCCAGCGCATCAGCAGGAACACGCCATCGGCCTCGCGCACCCACAGGTCGGCCGCCGGCCAGTCCTCGCGCCAGCGCAGGGCGTATCGATGCGCGGCAAAGGCGCCGGCGGCAACGGTCACCTCTTCGGCGCCCACATAGGCCACATCGATGGTCATCGCCTGCGCGCCCACCGCCTCGTCGCCATTGGGCGAAACCGAATTGGTGACAGTGGCAATGGCGCGATACTCCCCCGGCGCATCGATGCCGCGCTGATGCACGATCAGCGCATCGCCGGCCAGCGGATGCAGCCCCAGATAGGGCAGGCCGCCGGGCATGGCGATGCTCTGCGGCGCGGTTTCCGCCAGCCCCTCGCGGCCGTGCACGATCACGGCGTTGGCGCCCACATGGAAAGTCAGAAGGCCGGCATCGTGCGGGCGCAGCAGGCGGCAATGGCCATCGACCGGGCGCCACTGGTCATCCATCGCCAGGCTAACCTCGCGCACCAGCGGCACATCATCCATCACGCACAGCGCGCGCAGCATGTGGCCGCCCGCGCCCTCGCCAAAGCGCCAGTCGCACAGGTCGAACCACTCGCGCCCCGTTTCGGCCCCATCGGCGTCGCGATAGGCAATGCGCCCGCGCGTGAGCGCCAACGGCGCGGCAAGGGTCATTCCGGCTGGCCCAGCACGAAAGCGGCCACCGCATCGGCCCATTCCTGCGGCTTCTGGTCGACAATGTCGATGCCGCCGCCCTCGATCACCGACCAGCCGAAATCGGGCCGCAAATCGCGCGCCGCCTCAGCCCAGGGGTGTGTCATGTCGCCGGTGTTGGTGAGCAGCAGCGTGGGCACCGACAGGCGCTGCAGCGGCCCGCGATGGTCATAGGCAAAGGCCGCGGCATGGCCGAACCAGTATGACCCCATGCGATAGGCCTGCATGGCCTGCACCACATAGTCGGTGATGCGCTCGGGCGTGATGCCCTCGCCGTAATGCTCGCGCAGGATGGCGATATCGGCAAAATGGGCCCCGCCCGGCTTGGCCGCAAAGGCCTTCTCGCGCGGGCACAGCTCGTTGGTCCAGAAGGCGCGGTCCTCGTCGGGCAGCACCATGGCGCCCTGCACCACCAGCGCGCTCACCCGCTCGGGGTGGGCAAGCGCGAATTCGGTGCCCACCAGCGCGCCCGTATGGTGCCCGGCCACCGCCGCCCGGCCAATGCCCAGCGCGTCGAGCACCGGCGCCACGCATTGCGCATAATCGGCAATCGAGGGCGGCTGCGAAGGCGCGTCCGACAGGCCAAAACCGGGCATGTCGATGGCAACGGGGCACAGGCCATGCGCCACCAGCGGCGCGAACACATTGTCAAACTGCCCCGAAGCCATGATCGCCTGATGCAGCAGCACCACCGGCCGGCCCGAGGTCGCGCCCTGCCAGGCGTGCTGGAAATGGATCTGGCCAAAGGGACCATCGGTATAGGCGCGAGGCAGTTTCATCGGTTCTCTCCACAATGCCCGCCACAAAGCACAGGCGCGCATCATATTTGGCGGGCATGGCACGGGGCGGCTTGCCCATCGCCACCGCGCGGCCATTTTATCCGCCATGCGGAGCACGTAGCTTGGCGCATTGCAGCAAGGGCTGCCACAGGCCCCAATACACTGATTGAATGGACGCCACCGGCGATCAGGAGGTTTGATGGACACCTTATCCGCCGGCATGCAGCCCGGCACCCCCGCCCAGCTTTCGCCGGGGGCAGAATTCCGCCGCGGCTGGGGCATCATTGTCGCCTCGACCTTTGGCATCGGGCTTGGCCTGGCCGCCATGCCCACCTATTCGATGGGGCTGTTCGCGCCGCAACTGGTCAAGGAATTCCACTGGTCGGTGGGCCAGATCATGGCCAGCATGACCATCGTGACGATGATCACCCTGTTTGCCGGCCCGATCTTCGGCTCGGTGGCCGAAAGGGTGGGCGCGCGGCGCATCGTGCTGATCGGCCTGCCGCTGTGGGGGCTGGTGTTTGCCTCGCTCTCGTTTTCCACCGCCTCGCTGGGGCAGTTCTACCTGACCTGGGCGCTGCTGGGCGTGGTGGGGGCCATGACGCTGCCCATCACCTTTACCCGCGCGGTCAACCGCTCGTTCGATGCGGCCAAGGGGCTGGCGCTGGGCCTGTCGATGACGGGCACGGGCCTGTTCGGCATCTTTGGCAAGCCGTTCCTGGGCTGGGTGATTGCCCATCATGGCTGGCGGGCGGGCTTCTTCGCGCTGGGGATGCTGCCCATCCTGATCGCGCTGCCCATCGCCTTCGTGCTGTTCCGCGAGGATGACAGCGGGTCGCACGGGCTGACCCATGCGCCGGGCGAGCGCCCCGGCCTGACGCTGGGCGAGGCGCTGCGCGAGTGGCGGTTCTGGCTGATCGCCATCGTGCTCATTCCGCTGTCCTTCGCGCTGGGCGGGCCGGTGCCCAACCTCGAGCTGATCCTGCGCGATGGCGGCCTTACCGCCCAGCAGGCGCTCACCATTACCCCGCTCATGGGCATGGCCTCGATCTGCGGGCGGCTGGTGGGCGGCTTCCTGCTCGACCGCATCTGGGCGCCGCTGGTGGGTTTCGTGCTGCTCTCGAT
>DATMUT010000433.1:0-8894 GCA_035563755.1 Novosphingobium sp. | reverse complement strand
GAGTTCGTCTTCGGCCCCGGCGGCGATATCTACGCCGGGCACATGGGCTTCGACATCCGGCAGGGCGAGCCGCCAAGGCCTGCACGCATGGCGCGGATCAGGCCGGATGGGCACATGGCGCTCACCGGGCCGGAACTGTGGTTTGCCAATGGCATGGCGCTATCGGTGGAGGGCGATGCGCTGATCGTGGCCGAATCCATGGCCCAGCGCATCACCCGCATCCCCATCCTGCCCGATGGCGAGCTGGGCGAGGCGGAAATCTTCGCCGATCTGTCGGAGCGGGGCGACCACCCTGATGGCCTCTGCGTGGCGGCGGATGGCAGCGTCTGGTACGCCGCCCATGCCCATCTCACCCGCGTGGCGCGGGGCGGGGCTGTGCTCAGCCGCATCGCCTTGCCCTTCGCTTTCGCCACCTCCTGCGTGCTGGGCAAGGGCGGAGACCTCTATGTCACCGCCCTGCGCCACCGGCCCGGCCCCGATGCCCCGCCGCAGGCCGATGCCGTGCTGGCCCGCGTGGCGCTTCCGGCCCATTCCTGAACAGGATATCCCCGATGATCCCGCAAGTTATCCTGGAGCCCGATCTGCCGATCGTGGATCCGCACCACCATATCATGATCATGCCGCCCAACCCGGCAGGCCCCGAGCACATGCGCGAGGGCGCCTGCTACATGCTGCCCGAGGTGCTGGCGGATTGCCGGGCGGGCCACCGCGTGGTGGCCACCGTGCTGGTGGGCGGCATGGGCTTTGCCCGGCAGCAGGGGCCAGAGCCTTTGCGCGTGGCGGGCGACACCGAAGTGGCCAATGGCGTGGCCGCGCAATGTGCCAGCGGCCGGATGGGGGCGGGCTGTCTGGTGGGCGCAGGTCTGGTCGGCCATGCCGATCTGACCACGGGCGCTGCGCTGGGCGAAACGCTGGCGGCCCATATCGCGGCGGGTGGCGGGCGCTTTCGCGGCATCCGCCATATGACCGTGTGGAGCGATGATCCCGCTCTGGCGCCGCCCGGCCGCATGGCGCCGGCCGATCTGGCGTTTCATCCCGGTTTCCGCAGCGGTTTTGCGCAGCTCGCGCCCCTGGGGCTCAGCTTCGATGCCTGGTGCTATTTCACGCAGCTCGACGGGATTATCGATCTGGCGCGCAGCTTTCCCGAAACCACACTCATCATGAACCACTGTGGCGGCCCGCTGGGCAGCTTCTCCTGGGCGCCGCGCAGGGAAGAGGCCCGCCTTGCCTGGCAGCGGATCACCCGCGATCTGGCCGCCTGCCCCAATGTCTACATGAAGCTGGGAGGGCTTGGCATGTGGACCACAGGGCTCCCCTCGGCCGGGGCCAGGCCGCCCGCCACCGCGCAGCAGATCGCGCAAGAACAGCGCCCCTATCTGGAACATCTGATCGACTGCTTCGGCGTTCGGCGCTGCATGTTCGAGAGCAATTTTCCCGTCGAGCGCCATGTGGGCGATTACGCCACAATATGGAACGCCTTCAAGATCGTCACGCAAACATGGTCGGCAGAAGAAAAGGCATGGCTTTACGCGCGGACGGCGATGACCGCCTATCGGCTGCACGAGGATATTCTGGCTGACACGGGCTCTGCCGCATAACGACTGCGGCTGATGGGCGGCGATGCATCAAACAGGCAAATGAGAGGATCCGGTCGGCATGGCCCGAGTCGCGAAAAAAGGATGGTGGCTGGAGGCGCTGCTGTGCGGCCTTGGCGGCCTCATGGTGACGATGGATGGCACCATTGTGAATGTCATCGTGCCCACGGTGCAAAAAAGCATGAATCTGTCGCCCGGTGACAGGCAATGGCTGGTGACGGTCCTCTTCCTCACCATGGGCACGCTGCTGCTGGTGGGCGGGCAATTGGCCGACCGTTTCGGCGCCAAGCGGACGCTGATCGCCGGCGTGATCGGATTTGGCACCGCATCGGCTTTGGCCGGGCTGAGCGCGACGCCGCTGATGCTGATCGCCTGCCGCATCATGCAGGGCTGTTTTGGCGCGCTGCTCAATCCCTCTTGCCTGGCGATCGTTGCGTCCGCCAGCCCATCCACGGCCCAGCGGGCCCGCATGTTCGCGATTTTCGGGGCCACTGCGGCTTCCGGCTCGCCCATTGGCATGATCGTGGGCGGTGTCGTCTCGCATTATCTGAGCTGGCGCGGCTGCCTGTTTGTCAACCTGTGCCTGGCTTTGCCGCTGGCGCTGATCATCGGCAGGGTGGTGCAGCCGCGTGCTGCCGCCAGCGACAGGGTCCGTTTCGACATCGCCGGGGCGGTATTGGTCACGCTGGCGCTTGGCCTTGTGGTGCTGGGCGCGGCGCAGGTTGGGCCGGGGGGCGCGGTGCTGCTGCGGCAGGCAGGGTTGATCGGCGCGGGTCTGCTCCTGTTCGGGCTGTTCGTCCTGTTCGAGCGCAGGCTGGCGCATCCGCTGGTGCAGGTGGCGTTGCTGGCGGATCGGACGCGCCTGTGCATTCTCATCGGCATGATGCTGATCGCCGGGCCGTTCATCGGTGTGGCCATCCAGCTCAGCTTCTTCGTGCAGAACGTGCTGCATTTCTCGCCCTTCCTCACCGGCTTTGCGCTGCTGCCCAGCACTCTGGGATCGATTCTGGGCAGCGCTGTCTCGGGCCTGGTGGTTGCCCGTTTTGGTGCGCAGCGCACTTTCATTGCGGGCGGTTTGCTGTGCAGCCTGGGGCTGTGGCTGCTGCTGCAGGCCAATGCGGACAGCTCCTACTGGACAGCGGTGCTGCCGGGCGACGGGCTGAGCGGGCTGGGCCTTGGCTTGACCATGATGCCCGCCACCAACCTGTTCCTGCGCGATATTGCGAAAGAGCGGGTTGGCGTGGCCGGCGCGCTTACCAACGCATCCATGCAGGTGGGGGCGGCCATCGCCATCACCATTGTCAACTCGCTGACGATTGCCGTCACGCCGGGTGCGGGTGCGGGTGCGGGTGCGGGTGCGGGTGCGCCGGGTGCGGAGGTGGCCGGTTTCCACGCCGGCTTCACCTTTGCCGCCATTTCGGCCGTGCTCGGCGCGATGATCGTGGTGTTCCACGTCCGGCGCGACCAGCCGGGCGAGCCGGGGCAGAACGCGCGCGGCTGTGCCGAGGCACCCCCATCGCCCGCCTGGAAAGAGTGAGGCATGGCGGCGGGCGGCAGGCGCTTTTGCAGCGGCCCGGCCTTATCCCGCAATGGCGCCGCGGATTTTGTCTCTCAGCCAGGCATGGGCAGGGTCCTGGTCGAAATTGCGGTTCCATTGCATGTGCACGCCAATCGGGGTGACCTCGAAGGGCAGCGTGACGATCCGCAAGGGGAAGTGCCGGCTCCACCATTCGGCATGCCGGCGGTGGGTCATGCCGATCCGGTGGCTGCCCACGATGAACTGGGGCAGGGCGTTGAAGCGGCTGACCGTGACCGCGATCCGCCGCTTCAGCTCGCGCCCGCCCAGCAGCCAGGCTTCGTGCTGGCGGGTTTGCGCGGTGCCGATGCGCACGGCCACATGCTCCATCGCCAGGAAGGTCGGCAGGTCGACGCTGCTGCCCACCAGCGGGTTGGCGCTGTCGACCACGGCAACGCTTTCGTCGCGATAGAGGAATTCGCGCGGATGGTTCTCGACCAGATAGTCCTCGTTGCCGATCACCAGATCAATTTTGCCGCGGTTGACCTCCTCGGCCAGATCATCGCTGAGATCGGCAATCGACAGGTTGATCCCGGGGGCCTCCTGCGCCAGCTGCTGCATCAGCTTTGTCAGCAGCGAGCTGACCAGATAATCGGAAGCGCGGATCTCGAAACCGCGCTGGGCGCTGGCAGGATCAAAGGGCTGGCGCACGGTGACGGCCTGCCGCACGGCAATCAGGGCATCCTGCACCGGCCCCTTCAGGCTGATGGCAAAGGGGGTCAAATCCAGCGAGCGCCCGGATTTGGCCAGCAATTCATCGCCGAAATGGTCGCGCAGGCGGCCCAGGGCGCTGCTCATCGCCGATTGCCCCATGTTGAGCCGCTGGGCGGCCAGCGTCACCGATTCTGTATCGAGCAGCGCATCGAGAGCGAGCAGCAGATTCATGTCGAAATGGCCGAGCCGCATAGTCCATCCCATTGATTGTATCGATGGATTATATTGGAACAAATTGATTATTTCAAATGGGATATCGGGTTAGGCCTATCCACAGATCACCGCAAAAGGTGAAGGATAACAGAGAGGATATGAAATGGCTTTCAACCGCCGTGCCGCGGCCTTGAGCGCATGGACCCTGCCGCTGTCGCTGGTGGCGCCGCAGGCTGCCCGTGCCCAGGGCGATGCCGAGCCCGCCGCGTCAAACCGTCAGCTGGAAGAGATCGTCGTGACTGCCCAGCGCCACGCCAGCACCGCGCAGAAGACCGCCGCCTCGATCTCGGTGATGACCGGCGAGCAACTGGCGCAGCAGAACGCCACGCAAGTGGCCGATGTGGTGCGCGATGTGCCGGCCGTGTCACTCAACCAGAGCGCCAAGGGCGGCCAGATCTATATCCGCGGCGTGGGCGGCGGGCTGGATTCGCAGATCGGTTCGCCCGGCATCGCCCTTAATGTCGATGGCCGCTATCAGGGGCAGGCCGCCGCCGCTCTGGGCGCGCTCTATGATGTGGCGCGCGTGGAAGTGCTGCGCGGGCCGCAGGGCACGCTCTATGGCCGCAACGCCACGGCAGGCGCGGTCAACATCCTCACCAATGATCCCGATGGCAAGCTGGGCGGTGCGATCTCGGCGGGCTATGGCAATTACAACAGCCGCCGGGTCGAGGCCGCGATCAACGTGCCGGTGACGCAGACGCTGTGGCTGCGCGCGGCCGGGGTCTATGACGCGCATGATGGCTATCTGTCGAACGGGCTCGATAGCGCCAACAGTAAGGGCGGCCGCCTGAAACTGCTGTTCAAGCCCAGCGACCGCTTCTCCTGGCTGGTGACGGGCGAGCTGCTCGACATGGACGGCGTGCCCGGCACGGTCGTCTCGCCGATTACCGGGCGGGGCAATGCCTGGGCAGCGGCCGACAGCAGCCAGGCCTATTTCGGCGGCGGGGCTTACGAGCATCAGAAAACCCGCGCGGTTTCCTCGAAGATGGAGCTGTCGACCGGCCTTGCCGACATCACCTGGCTGGCCAGCTATCAGGCGTTTACCGCCAAGCAGGATTATGTCTTTGCCGGCCAGGCCGGGCCGATGCGTCCGACCGACGATGCCACCTCGACCGAATTGCGCCTTGCCAGCCCGCGCGGCAGCCGGATCAGCTGGGTTGGCGGCCTTTATTTCTACCATTCGGCCAAGACCGATCTGACCTTCACGCCCTCCTCGGATTCGACCACCGACTATCCCGAGATCGACCAGAAATCCTATGCCGCCTACGCCGAGATCAAGGTGCCGATCCTTGTGGGCCTGTCGGGCAGCGGCGGCATTCGCTACACGCATGACACCCAGTTCGACCGGGGCCGCGTTTACACCGGCGCGCCCGATGCTGCGAACACTACGGCCTATTTCACCGGTTCGGGCGCGTGGAGCCACACCGATTTCAAGCTGGGGCTGGAATATCAACTGGCCGCGCAATCGCTGCTCTATGCCAATTATTCCACCGGCTACAAGGCCGGCGGCCTGTTCCAGGGCGGCCCGCCCGACACCTATGCGCCCGAAGTGCTGAAGGCCTGGGTGGCGGGCAGCAAGAACCGCTTTCTCGATGGCCGCCTGCAGATCAACGCCGAGGCCTACGACTATCGCTACGACAATTTCCAGGTGCAGACGATCGGGCTGATCCAGCCCACCGGCTATGGCCTGCTGATCTTCAACGCGGCCAATGCGCATCTCTATGGCGGCGAGATCGAGGGCCTGTTCAAGGCCAGCGCGCAGGATCGTCTGTCGGCTTCGCTGGCGCTGGGCTGGGGGCGGTTTGGCGGCAATTTCGTGGTCAACAGCCTGTTTGGCACGGGCGATTATTCCCATGAGGCGATCCCGCAGCTGCCGCGCACCTCGATCCGCCTGGGGTGGGAACATGATATCGATCTGAAGGGCGGCGCGCGCCTCACGCTCCACGCCGACAGCGAGATCACCAGCGGGCACTGGGTGGAATTCACCCATATCAACGGCAGCTATCAGCCCAGTTACCACCGCACCGGCGCCTCGCTCAGCTTTGAGGACAGCCAGCGCAAATGGATGCTCACCGCCTATGTCCGCAATATCGAGAACGCCCCGGTGATCGAATCGGCCTATCAACTGCCCGGCAGCGACAGCGCGGTGCAGCTGGCCCCGCCGCGCACCTTTGGCGCCTCGATATCCCGCAAATTCTGACCCTGATGGCTGCCATCAGGCCACCTTTGCCCGCCGCCTTTCCCAAGGAAAACACAGTGACCGAGTGCCTTTCGCATGTGATACCTGCCTCAGCGACAGGCGTTCTGGCCGAGGGGCTGACCTTTCCCGAATGCCCGCGCTGGCATGGGCGCGCCCTCTATTGCGTCGATGGGCCCCATATCCTGCGCATCCGGCCCGATGGCGGCGGGCATGCGATCTTTGCCACCTTGCCAACGCCGATGGTGCTGGGCCTGTGTTTCGAGGCGGATGGCAGCTTGCTGGCGGTGGCCGCCAAGGATCGCATCGTCTGGCGCATTGCCGCCGATGGCGTGGCCGCCCCTTGGGCTGACCTGTCCGGCGTGACAGCGCATCCGCTGAACGAAATCATCGCCTTGCCGGATGGGGCGGGCTGGCTGGTGGGGGGCATGGGCTTTGATCCGGCGCGCGGCGAAACGCCCGCCGCCACGCGCCTTATCCACCTGCGGCCCGATCTTTCCGCCGCGATGGTGGGGCCAGAGGTGGTCTTCCCCAATGGCATGGGCTGGATCGCGCCCGACCGCCTGCTGGTGGCCGAAAGCTTCGCCGCGCGCCTGTCGGTGGTGGCGTATTGCGGCCAAGGGCAGCTGGGCGCGCGCCAGACCCTGTGCGATGTTGCGGGCGAGGGCGGCCATCCCGATGGGCTGTGGGCAATGGGCGATGGCACTGCCTGGTATGCCGATGCCTGGCTGGGCACGCTGGCCCGGATCGATGCGGCCGGGCGCCGGCTGGCCGTGCTCCGCCTGCCCTATCCGCATGCGCTGGCCTGCTGCCCGGATGCGACCGGCACGCGCCTCTTCGTTGCGGCCAGCGCCATGATGCCCGGCCCGGATCGCGATTTTGCCGGCAAGGGCGCGATTCTGGCCATCGACCTGACCGCGCTTTGAGCGCCCGCCCGCTTCCTTCTCCCGAAAGGACCGCAATATATGGAATACACCGTTCTGTGCCCGGTGGCAGACACCGATCCTGTGGCGCTGCAGCCGCTCAATCCGCGGCTGCCCACGCTGCATGGCAAGACCATTGGCCTGTTCGCCACCTTCAAGGAGCATTGGGTTCACATCCTTGAGGAAATCGGCCGCCAGTTGCAGGCCCGCTTCGACGATGTGGCGCTCAAGCGTTTCCGCTACACCAAGGATCTCAACGCCTATACGCAGGTGGCCGAGGTCGCCAAGGATCCCGAGGTGCGCCCGCAGTTCGAGGCGTGGATCGCGGAATGCGATGCGGTGATCATCGCCAATGCCGATGCCGGTTCCTGCACGCTCTATCTGGCCTATAACGCCACGCTGGCCGAACGGCTGGGCAAGCCCGCCGTGATGACGGTGCAGACGCCCTATATGCCGCTGGCCGAGCGCGCCTTTGCCCTGCGCGGCGTGCCGGGGATGCGGATGGTGGATCTGGGCATCCACGACCTGTCGATGGAGCCCGACCTCAACGCCTATTACCGCGACACGTTGCCCGGCCTTGTCGAGGCGGTGATCGACCAGATCATCGAGGCCCTCACCAGCCAGTTGACGCAAGAGGAGGCCAGCCCGACCCCGCCGCCCGCCAACCTGCCGCGCGTGGCGATGACCGGCACGCTGACGCAGGTTCATGACCATTTCTACACGCACAAATGGGCGCCCGGCGGCGCGATCATCCCCCCCACCGAGGACGCCGTGCGCGAGATGGTGGCGGCCAGCGGCCTGCCCGCTGGCGAGCTGATCGGCGTGCTGCCCCCCGGCAATGGCAAGGCGAGCGTGGAAAAGATCGCCGTCAACGCCGTGATGGCCGGCTGCCTGCCCACCCATATGCCGGTGCTGGTGGCGGCGGTGCGCGCCATGCTGGACCCGCGCATCTGGATCGAGGCCTATACCACCAGCATGGCCTCATGGATGCCGATGGTGATCGTCAACGGCCCCATCCGCCACGACATCGACGTCAATTTCGACACCTCCTACATGAGCCCCTACAACCGCGCCAATGCCTGCATCGGCCGGGCGGTGGGCCTCATCATCATGAACATCGGCGGGGTGCGCGCCCGCATCGAGGATATGGGCGTGGTGGGCCACGAAGGCCACTTCGGCGTCTGCATCGGCGAGAATGAGGAAGCCAGCCCGTGGGAGCCGCTGCACCAGTTCAACGGGCTGGAGGCAGGGGACAGCGCCGTCTCGCTGTTCTTCCCCAACACGCGGCTGATCGGCTATGGCATGTCGGACGCGGGCGCGGTGCTGGCGGGCATTTGCGACACGATCCCCCAGATGGGCTTCGATCCCGGCTGCGCGATCATCCTCTCGCCCAAGACGGCGCGGGTGCTGGCCGACGCAGGCCTCTCGCGGCAGGGGGTGACGGACTATATCGTCGAATATGCCCGCCGCCCCGCGCCGCAGCTCAATGTCCGCTGGATGCGCGGCAATTGCCATGACCTTGGCCTTATCCCGCTGCCGCTCGACATGAGCCGCTCGGTGCGCAAGGTCTTGTCGGGCGCGCATCTGCCGATCATCGTGGCGGGCAACGAGAACTCGCCTGGCGGCGCGCTCTATGGCGGCGGCGGCGATCATGGCGGGCCGATCACCAAGCGGAT
>DATMUT010000432.1:0-5755 GCA_035563755.1 Novosphingobium sp. | reverse complement strand
TGGCGACGGCCTGCGGTGCGCTCCGGGGCTGACAGCGGCGAGCCTGACTGGTCGGTGACGATGAGCGCTGTCGAGGCGACGGGCGCGGGCAGCGACGTGGCCATCGCGATCATCGACCGGGCAGGGCGGCTGGTTTGCGCCAATCGGGCGTGGCAGTCGGTATTCGGCACGCAGGCGCCGCCCGGCCTGCCGGTGGACGAGGCGGCGGTCGAGGCGCTGAATGACGCCACCCGCGCGGCCTGGCGCGATGGCGAGGGGCGCATTGCCCGCCTGCCGGGGGCTGCGGCCGGGCAGGCCTGGCAGGTGGCCGTGACCCGCGCTGGCCATGCCGAGGATTTCCTGATCTGGCGCTTGCAGCCCATTGTCGCGCGCGATCCGGTGGCCGAACTGGCGGCGCATCTGGCGGGCGTGCCGGGGCAGGCGCTGGGGCAGGCCGGCTTTGCCGCGGCGATTGTGGCGCCAGACGGGCGGATTGCCGCCACCAACGGGGCCTTTGCCCGCAATGCTGCGGCTTTGACCCTCGAGGCGCTGGCCGGTGTCGATTTCGTGGCGCTGTTCGCGCAGGACGAGCATGATCGCATTTACTGGGCGGCTGATGGCCAGCGCGTCGCGCCGCTGTTGATGTTTGGCGTGCCGCTGGTCGATCCGGCGCAGGGCGATCAGGGCGCTGCCTTCTCGCTCATGCTGTTGGTCGAGGCGGGCGTCGGGCTTGGCGGGGCGGTCGAGGCGCATGCGCCGGCGCCTCACCTTGAGGCGCTGCTGGCGTCTCTGCCGCTGGGTCTGGCCATGGCCGACCGCGACGGGCGCCTGCTGTTCGCCAACGCCGCCTTCATGCGCGCGGCCGGGCGCGAGGGCCTTGCGCCGCCCACCTATCCCACCGATCTGGTCGTGCGCGAGGACAAGGCGGCGCTTTCGGATGCGGTGCGCCGGTTCGGGCAGGGGCCGGTGGTGAGTGGGGACGTGGCCGTGCGCCTTATCGCCAGCCCCGAGGACCCGGTCTCGCTCAGCCTGGCGGGGGTGCGGGGCCTGGGCGAGGCGGCGGTGCTGCTGGGCCTGACCGACACGACCGAGGAGGCGCGGCTGAAGCGGCAGGTGGCGCAGGCCACCAAGATGCAGGCCGTGGGCCAGCTGGCGGGGGGCGTGGCGCATGATTTCAACAATGTGCTGACCGCGATTATCGGCACCTGCGACCTGATGCTGCTGCGCCACACGCCGGGCGACAGCGATTATGACGACATCCAGCAAATCCGCGCCAGCTCGAACCGCGCGGCGAGCCTGACGCGGCAATTGCTGGCATTCAGCCGGCAGCAAACTTTGCGCCCGCAGGTTGTGCAGTTGCCCGATATCGTGAGCGAAATCAGCCAGATGCTGCGCCGCCTGATTGGCGAGAAGATCCAGCTGGTGGTGACCCATGACCGCGACCTTGGCCCGGTGCGCGCTGATCCGACGCAGTTGGAGCAGGTGATCGTCAATCTGGTGGTGAATGCGCGCGACGCCATGAACGAGCATGCGCTGCGCCACGGCGGCGCGAACCTGACCGGGGGCAGCGGGCGGCTGACGCTGGCCACGCGCCGCATCACCGCCGAGGATGTGCGGGCCCTGCGCAGCGAAATTCTGCCCCTTGCCGACTATACCGCGCTGGTGGTCGAGGACACGGGCGGCGGCATTCCGCCCGAGGTGCTGGGCAAGATCTGGGAGCCGTTCTTCACCACCAAGGAGCAGGGCAAGGGCACGGGCCTTGGGCTGTCGACGGTGTATGGCATCGTCAAGCAGTCGGGCGGGTTCATCTTTGCCAGCAACGTGATGGCGCCGGGCGGCGGGCCGGTGGGCGCGCGCTTTACGGTCTATCTGCCGGTGCATCATGGCGCCGAGGCGGCTGCGCGCCCTGTCCGCGAGGAGGCGGCTACCTGGGCGGGCGGGGGCGACATCCTGCTGGTCGAGGACGAGGATTCGGTGCGCGTGGTGGCCGAGCGGGCGCTGACCCGCGCCGGCTATAGCGTGACCTGCGCCAGCGATGGCGAGGAAGGGCTGGAGGCGGTCGAGGCGCGGCGCGCGGCTGGCGAATCGGGGGCGATGTTCGATCTGGTGGTGTCGGATGTGGTGATGCCGGCGATGGACGGGCCGGCCATGGCGCGGGCCATCCGGCGGCTCGAACCGGCGCTGCCGGTCCTGTTCATGTCGGGCTATGCCGAGGAGCAGTTGCGCCGCGAGATCGACCTCGAGAACATGTATTTCATAGCTAAGCCTTTTTCCGTACAACAGATTGCCGCCAAGGTGGCGGCGGTGTTGTCGGCGGTGTCGCCCAAGGGGGGGCAGGTTTAGCGCGAGGGGCTTTGTTCCCCTCTTGTTCAATGAGAACATCCGTGGTACATGCGCGATTGTTGACCTTTCCGGTCAAGCGCTTACGCATGGAGACGGGACATGGCTGCTGCACAGCTCAAGCTTATCCAGGAAGGCAAAGACACGGATATGGATCGTCAAAAAGCGCTTGAAGCGGCACTGGCACAGATCGATCGGGCCTTTGGCAAGGGTTCGGCGATGAAGCTGGGTCAGAAGCAGGCGATGCAGGTGGAGGCGATTTCCACCGGCTCGCTGGGGCTGGACATCGCGCTGGGCATCGGCGGCCTGCCGCGCGGGCGCGTGGTCGAGGTCTATGGGCCGGAAAGCTCGGGCAAGACGACGCTGGCGCTGCACTGCATCGCCGAGGCGCAAAAGACCGGCGGTACGGCTGCTTTTGTCGATGCCGAACATGCGCTTGACCCGGTCTATGCCAAGAAGCTGGGGGTCAACATTGACGAGCTGATCGTCTCGCAGCCCGACACCGGCGAACAGGCGCTCGAGATCGTCGATACGCTGGTGCGTTCGAACGCGATCGACGTGCTGGTGGTCGATTCGGTGGCGGCGCTGGTGCCGCGCGCCGAAATCGAGGGCGAGATGGGCGATAGCCACGTCGGCCTGCAGGCGCGCCTGATGTCGCAGTCGCTGCGCAAGCTGACCGGCTCGATCGCGCGGTCGCGCTGCCTGGTGATCTTCATCAACCAGCTGCGCATGAAGATCGGTGTGATGTACGGCAACCCCGAGACGACGACGGGTGGCAATGCGCTCAAGTTCTATGCCTCGGTGCGCCTGGACATTCGTCGTACCGGGCAGATCAAGGACCGCGACGAGATTACCGGCAACGCCACGCGCGTGAAGGTGGTGAAGAACAAGGTGGCCCCGCCTTTCAAGCAGGTCGAGTTCGACATCATGTATGGCGAGGGTATCTCGAAGATCGGCGAGATTCTCGACCTGGGCGTGAAGGCGGGCATCGTCGAGAAGTCGGGCGCGTGGTTCAGCTATGATTCGATCCGCATCGGGCAGGGCCGCGAGAACTCGAAGAACTACCTGCGCGAGAATGCCGAGGTGCGCGACCGGCTGGAAGCGGCGATCCGCGCCCAGACCGAGGGGCTCTCGAACGAGATGATGGCCGGGCCCGAGGCTGACGACGACGCGTAATCCGTTGCTGCGGGCGCGCTGGCCAGGCTGGCGCGCCCGTCAGGCGGACTTTGGCGCGACGGATTGCCCGATGTGCAAGACCGATTGCATTGATCGCGCCTTCGCGCTTGTCTGCGCCCGCGCGCTGGCTTATCGGCATGGCCCATGATCTCGACCAATGACATTCGCCGGTCCTTCCTCGAATATTTCGGGTCCCAGGGCCATGAGGTAGTGCCGTCCGCGCCACTGGTTCCGTATAACGACCCGACGCTGATGTTCACGAACGCGGGCATGGTCCCGTTCAAGAACGTCTTCACGGGGCTGGAAACCCGCGCGACGCCGCGCGCCACCAGCAGCCAGAAGTGCGTGCGCGCCGGTGGCAAGCACAATGACCTCGACAATGTGGGCTATACCGCGCGCCACCACACGTTCTTTGAAATGCTGGGGAATTTCTCTTTCGGCGACTATTTCAAGGAGCAGGCGATCCTGCATGCCTGGACGCTGCTGACGCGCGAGTGGAAGCTGCCCAAGGACAAGCTGCTGGTCACGGTGTATCACACCGACGACGAGGCGTTCGGCCTGTGGCAAAAGATAGCCGGCCTGTCGGACGACCGCATCATCCGCATTCCGACCAATGACAATTTCTGGTCGATGGGCGATACCGGCCCCTGCGGCCCGTGCAGCGAAATTTTCTTCGACCATGGCGATCACATCTGGGGCGGTCCTCCGGGCAGCCCCGAGGAAGATGGCGACCGGTTTATCGAGATCTGGAATCTCGTGTTCATGCAGTTCGAGCAGCAGGCCGATGGCACCCGCCAGGCGCTGCCGCGGCCCAGCATCGACACCGGCATGGGGCTGGAGCGCATCGCCGCGGTGATGCAGGGCGAGCATGACAATTACGATATCGACACGTTCAAGGCGCTGATCGCGGCCAGCGAATCGCTGACGGGTGTGAAGGCCGAGGGCGAGCAGCGCGCCAGCCATCGCGTGATTGCCGATCACCTGCGCTCGACCAGCTTCCTGCTGGCCGACGGGGTGCTGCCCTCGAACGAGGGGCGCGGTTATGTGCTGCGCCGCATCATGCGTCGCGCGATGCGTCATGCGCATCTGCTGGGCGCCAAGCAGCCTTTGATGCACCGCCTGGTGCCTTCGCTGGTGACCGAAATGGGCGCGGCCTACCCTGAACTGGGCCGCGCGCAGGCGCTGATCCAGGAGGTGCTGGAGCGCGAGGAGACCAAGTTCCGCCAGACGCTCGACAAGGGGCTGAAGCTGCTGGACGAGGCGACCGAAGGGCTGGGCGATGGCGGCACGCTGCCCGGCGAGACGGCGTTCCGCCTGTATGACACCTATGGTTTCCCCTATGACCTGACCGAGGACGCGCTGCGTTCGCGTGGCATTGCCGTCGACAAGGGCGGGTTTGACGCGGCGATGGCGCAGCAAAAGGCGCTGGCTCGCGCCGCCTGGAAGGGCAGCGGCGAGGCGGCGGCCGGCGAAGTGTGGTTCGACATTGCCGAGCGCGAGGGCGCGACCGAGTTCACCGGCTACACCAGCACGACGGGCGAGGCGCAGGTTGTTGCGCTGCTGCGCGAGGGCAAGGAAGTCGAGAGCGCGTCGGCCGGCGATGAGGTGGTGGTGATCACCAACCAGACGCCGTTCTATGGCGAGAGCGGCGGCCAGATGGGCGATGCCGGCACGATTTCGGGCGCTGAGGGCCTGCGTATCGCCGTGGCCGACACGGCCAAGCCGCTGGGCCGCCTGCATGCGCATCAGGCCAAGGTCGAGGCGGGCACGATCCGCGTCGGCGATGCGGTGCAACTGGCCATCGACGTGGCGCGGCGCGATGCGATCCGTGCGAACCACTCGGCGACGCACTTGCTGCATGCCGCGCTGCGCAACCGGCTGGGCGCGCATGTCACGCAGAAGGGCTCGATGGTCGCGCCCGAGCGTCTGCGTTTCGACTTCTCGCAGCCGACCGGCCTGACGGCTGACGATATTGCCGCGATCGAGGCCGAGGTGAACGCCGAGATCCGCGCCAACGACCCGGTCAGCACCCGCCTGATGAGCCCGGACGATGCGATCGAGGCCGGCGCGATGGCGCTGTTTGGTGAGAAGTATGGCGATGAAGTGCGCGTGCTCTCGATGGGGCGCACGGCGCAGGGGCGCAATTATTCGGTCGAGCTATGCGGCGGCACGCATGTGCGCGCGCTGGGCGATATTGGCGTGTTCCGCATCGTTTCGGAAAGCGCGGTGTCGAGCGGCGTGCGCCGGATCGAGGCGCTGA
>DATMUT010000431.1:0-6872 GCA_035563755.1 Novosphingobium sp. | reverse complement strand
GAGCCGCTGGTGCAGGAGCGCACCGGCCTGCTGCTCGACCCCTATTTCTCGGCCACGAAACTGTGCTGGCTGCTGGACAATGTGGAAGGCGCGCGGGGCCGCGCCGAGGCGGGCGAGCTGGCTTTCGGCACGATCGACAGCTTCCTGCTGTGGCACCTGACCGAAGGGCGCGAGCACAAGACCGATGTGACCAACGCCAGCCGCACGCTGCTCTACGATATCGAGAAGCAGGACTGGTGCCCCGATCTGCTGGCCCTGTTCCGCATTCCCGCCGCGATCCTGCCGCAAGTGTGCGACAGCGCCGCCGATTTCGGCACGACCACCCTGCTGGGCGGCGAAATCCCCATTCGCGGCATCGCCGGCGACCAGCAGGCGGCGCTGGTCGGGCAGGGCTGTCTGGCGCCGGGGCAGGCCAAGATCACCTATGGCACCGGCGGCTTCATGCTGATGAACACCGGCACGCGCCGCACCCATTCGCAAGGGCGGCTGCTCAGCACTGTTGCCTATCGCGTTGATGGGCAGGCGCATTATGCGATGGAAGGCTCGCTGTTCGTGGCGGGCGCGGCGATCAAATGGCTGCGCGATGGGCTGGGCATCATCGTCGAGGCGCGCCAGACGCAGGAGATGGCCGCGCGTCTGCCGGGCAATGGCGGCGTTTACATGGTGCCGGCCTTTGTGGGCCTGGGCGCGCCGCATTGGTGCACCGAGGCGCGCGGGATGCTGACCGGCCTGACCTTTGACAGCGGTCCGGCGCATATCGCCCGTGCGGCGCTCGAATCGGTGGCATTTCAGACCGCCGATCTGGTCGCCGCGATGGAGGCCGATGGCGCGGGCCATCTGGCGGCCTTGCGCGTGGATGGCGGCATGGCGGCCAACGACTGGTTCTGCCAGTTCCTTGCCAATATTCTCGACATTGCCGTCGAGCGGCCGGCCAATCTCGAGACGACGGCGCTGGGCGCGGCCATGCTGGCGGGCCATGCCAGCGGCGCCTGGCCCGATGCGCTGAGCGTGGATGCGGCCGGCGGCATTCGCGGGCAGGGCGCTGTGACCCGGTTCGAGCCGGACATGACGAGCGAGGAGCGGCGGCGGCTGAGCGGGGAATGGCAGGCCGCGATTCGCCGGGCGATGCTGACCTGATACTGGTCATACCAAAGTCGTAATCACGCTTTTTCGCAGCCGGTCCGCTTGGGCCGGCTGCGCTGTTTTTGCGCGATTTGTGCGACATGATGGCCGGCATTCTGTCACTGGTTTGACACACCGGCCTATGTAATTTCCATTTTTGCCCCTCAAGTGGATTGACCAATTATGGGCGAGAGACTAGACCGCGCCCCATAACCCATAACGGGAGGGATACGTATGCATAAGTGGACTTTGCTGGCCGGCGCGGCTGCCTGCCTCTTCGCCTCTCCGGTGCTGGCCCAGCAGGCCGAGGCACCCAAGGAGCCGGCGTCGAACGCTGGTCTGGCCGATATCGTCGTCACGGCCACCAAGCGCGCCTCCAACCTGCAGAGCGTGCCCGTCGCAGTCACCGCCGTTACCAGTGAGTCGATCGCCAACAAGCGCATCGGTGCCTTTGGTGACCTGACCCGCGCGGCCGCCTCGCTCACCATCACCGAGAGCACCGCCTCGCCCAACAACTCGATCATCCTGCGCGGCATCGGCACCTATGCCCTCTCGATCGGCGTCGAGCCGAGCGTGGCCGTGATCGTGGATGACGTGCCGGTGGTGCAGCAGGCGCAGGCCTTCGACAACCTGTCCGACGTCGAGCGCATCGAAGTGCTGCGCGGTCCGCAGGGCACGCTGTTCGGCAAGAACGCCAGCGCCGGCGCCATCAACATCGTCACGCGCGACCCCTCGAACCAGCTCTCGATGAACGGCGCCGTCACGGCCGCCACCGACGGCGGCTACAAGGGCGAGGCCAGCGTTTCGGGCCCGATCGGCCAGAACGGCGCGGGCTATCGCGTCAGCGGCTATTACAACACCTACGAGGGCAACATTCGCAACCTGACCGACGGTCGGCTGCTGAACGACAACACCTCGTGGGGCATTCACGGCAAGCTGAAGTTTGACGTGGGCGACAAGCTGACGGTCAACCTGAATGGCGGCTATGCCAAGTCGCACTCGAACGGCACCGCCGCGCCCTGGCGCACGGTCGACACCAGCACCGGCACGCCCAAGTACAACGGCGTCGACATCACCCCCTCGCTGGCGGGCATCACGCCGGGCGCTGCCAACCGCTCGATCCGCGCCGACAACGACGCCTTCACCGACAACCAGCAGTGGAGCCTGAGCGGCAAGCTCAGCTACGACCTGGGCTTTGCCAACCTGATGTCGATCACCTCGTATCAGGACTGGAAGTACAACTTCTCGGCCGACGTTGACCTGACCGACCTGGCCGTGAACGGCACCAAGCCGGCCGTGACCAACCCGATCGGCCCGATGCAGGGCGTGAACAACTCGGGCCCCTATCACTCGACCTCGTTCACGCAGGAAGTGCGCCTGACCTCGAAGACGCCGGGTCCGCTGTCCTACGTCGTGGGCGCGTTCTACGCCAATTCGGCCAGCAACCGCTCGTTCACCCGTGGTCCGGCGCTGATCCTGGCCGACTGGCACGGCTATTCGGGCACGCGCAGCCTGGCCGCCTTTGCCGGCGTCGACTACAAGCTGCCCACCAAGACGACCATCAGCGGCGCGGTGCGCGTGAACAACGAGCGCGTGCAGGCCAATTTCGTCAACTACCTGCCCACCGCCACGGTCTACACCTCGCCCAGCAGCATCGGCACTTGCGGGGCTGGCAGCAGCAATTGCGATGGCCGCCATGTCGACACCGTCGCCACCTGGAAGGTCTCGGTCAGCCAGGAGCTGGCGCCGCGCGTCTCGACCTATGTCAGCGCCGCTTCGGGCTACAAGGGCTACGCCTATGACATCTCGTCGGGCTTCACCCCCAACCGCGTCAACGGCACCGACGGCCCGGTCAAGGCCGAGCACTCGACCGCCTACGAGCTGGGCCTGAAGAGCCGCTTCCTCGACAACAAGGTGCAGCTCAACGTTGCCGGCTTCTGGACCGACTATAACAACTTCCAGGCCCAGTCGGCCCAGTACATCAACGGCGCGCTGCAGTCGAAGCTGAACAACGTGGGCAAGCTGCGCACCAAGGGCGTCGAGGTCGAGGCGCAGGCCCGTCCGACCGAATGGCTGCATTTTGACGCTTCGGCCGCCTATACCGACGCCAAGATCCGCTCGTTCACCGGCGCCTCGTGCTATGCCGGCCAGGCCGCGACCGGCACCGGCTGCGTCAACGGCGTGCAGGACCGTTCGGGCGCGCAGCTGCCCAACAGCCCCAAGTTCAAGTTCAACCTGGGCGCCACGGTCGAGCATCACCTCGACGAGGAGAGCAAGGCCACCTTCACGCTTAACTACCAGCACCAGAGCAGCGTCAACTTCGACCTGCTGGGCGACCCCTACACCGTGCAGAAGGCCTATGGCATCCTGAACGCGGCGCTGGGCTTCGAGCGTGGCCACTACAAGGCCAGCATCTTCGTCAACAACGTGTTCAACCTGCATTACGTGACCGGCATGGCCGACTATTACGGTTCCTTCGGTGTGCACACCGTGACCGAAATCGTCCCCCGCGATGCCGACCGCTATGCGGGCATCAAGATCAGCGCCCAGTACTGATACAGGCGCTTGAGCGAATGAGGGAGGCGCGCGGACCGGATGCGGTTCGCGCGCTTTCCTGTGTGTGCCCCCAAGGAGAGGAAAGAGCGATGACGAAGCGTTCCAGAATGCGGATGGCCGGTATGCGCATGGCCAGCATGCGGATGGGTGTGCTGCGCGCGGTGGCGCCCGCTGGCCTGGCGGTGGCGGCCCTGCTGGCCAGCCCGGCCGTGGCCGAGCCGGGCGGCTGGGTGCGCGGCGTGAAGGAGCTGCCCGCGCAGGGCGAACCCGCGGGCATTGCCGTGCCCGTGACCCTGCCGCGCCCCGATGCGCCCAAAAGCCCCGCCCCCGAAGGCTGGGCGCAGCAGGATTTCACCCAGCGCATGGTCTATAACGTGACCGCGCCCACGCTGCTGCCCATGCCCAGCCGCCTGCCCGCCGACAAGGACGCGCCGGCGGTCATTCTGGTGCCGGGCGGTGGCTATCTGTATCTGGCGATGGACAACGAGGGCTTCGACGTGGCCAAGCGCCTCGACGGGCTGGGCGTGCGGGTGTTCGTGCTGAAGTACCGCACCCTGCCGATTGCGGGCGGCTATCCCGGCTTTATCGACGTGCTGACCCGCGCCTTCATCAAGGGCCAGACCAGCGCCGGCATGACCGACAATCGCCCCTATGCGGTGGCCGATACGCTCTCGGCCATTCGCGTGCTGCGCGCCAATGCGGCCAAATGGCATGTCGACCCGGCCAAGGTGGGCATTCTGGGCTTTTCGGCGGGCGCGGTCACGGTGCTGGGCGCGGCGCAGCAGGGTGTGTCGGCCGATGCCCGGCCCGACTTTGTGGGCATGATCTATGGCCCCACGCAAGACAGCAAGGTGCCCGAACATGCGCCCCCGCTGTTCGCCGCCATTGCCGCCGACGATCGCTTCTTCAAGGGGCAGGACCTGAGCCTGATCCACAACTGGCGCCTGTCGGGCGCGCCGGTCGAGTTCCACCTGTATAGCGCGGGCGGGCACGGCTTTGCCTCGCACCCCAATGGCACGACCAGCGATGGCTGGTACGACCAGTTCGCGCTGTGGATGCGCACCATGCAGATCGCGCCCGCGCGGTAAGCTGCGCGCGCAAGTTTCCCGAAAGGGGTATCAGGACCGGTCGGCGCTTCCCTCGGCGCCGGCCGGTTTTGTTTTGGGGGACGGCGCGAGGGGGCTAGCCCCTCGCGCCGGTCAGTGCCTCAAACGGCCCAGCGGATGACGCGGCGCTCGGTGCCCAGCACCTTGGCCGGCTGCGCCGTCACATCCTCGCCGTTCAGGCGCAGCTTGCGCGCCTCGGCGCCGGGCAGGACGATCTGGAAGCTGGCGGCGGGCGCGTTGCCCTCGCCATCCCAGCGCGCGGTAATGTGCAGCGTGCAGGCCTGCGCCGTCACCTCGATGCGCCACAGCGGGGCACTGGCGGGCGTTGCCGCGCTCTGGCCGTCGTCGTGATAGCCGCTCCACGCCATCTGCCCTTCGTGCACCGGCGGATAGAGCAGCACGGCCGGTTGCATTTCGCCCGGCCGGAAGCCGCCCTGCGCCAGATCGACAAACACGCCGCTGCCCGCGCGCGCCAGCATGGGCGGCAGGCCCGACAGCGGCGCTGGCAGGCGATAGGTGTCGCCCCCGGCATAGCCCTTGTCGTCGCGGATGTCGTACCAGTCGGCGCCGCGCGGCAGATAGGCCTCGACGCTGGTTGCGCCCTTGTCCATCGCCGGGGCGACCAGCAGGTCGGGGCCCAGCAGATGGGTGTCGCCATCGGCCCATGCCTGCGGATCGGTGCCAAAGTCGAGCCAGACGGGCCGCGTGACCGGCTGATAGTCGGCATGGTGGCGCCACAGCAGGTCATACAGCAGCGGCACCAGCACCTGCCGCAGCGCCAGCATGCCGGCAATGGCGGGGGTCGCCTCGGGGTACATCCAGGGCTCGTTGACGGTGCGATCGCTGTTCCAGCTGTGGATCGAGAAGCGCGGCATGACGATGCCCGCCTGCACCCAGCGCAGCAGCAGTTCCGGCTCGGGCGCGGGGCCGGCAAAGCCGCCGATGTCGTGGCCGGTGTTCGACACGCCCGACAGCGCCATGCCAAGGCCCATCTTCTGGTTGTAGCGGATGGTGTGCCAGGCGGTGTAATTGTCGCCCGACCAGGTTTGCGCATAGCGCTGCATGCCGGCCATGCCGCTGCGGGTGACCACATAGGGCCGCTCATCGGGGCGATAGGCGATCTGCGCCTGACGACTGGCGCGCATCATCAGCTGGGTGTGCACCGGGCGCTCGGCGGCGGCGGGGCGGGGGGCGCCAAAGCCGGCGATCATCGCGCGGCTGTCCCAGATCTCGTATTCGTTATTGTCGTTCCAGGTCGAGCGGATGCCATAGGCCAGCAGCTGCTGCGTCACCTGCTCGCGCCACCAGGCGGCGGCGTCGGGGTTGGTGAAGTCGATGTAGCTGCCGACCTCGTCCCAGAACTGGCACTCGACGGGGTTGCCGGCCGCATCCTTGATGAACCAGCCCTTCTGCGCCAGCTCGTCATAGCGCGGGTGCACCACCAGCAGCGCGGGCTTGATGTTGGGCACCAGATCGACGCCCGCCTCGGCATAGGAGCGCACGAAGCCCTCGACATCGGGGAACTTCTCGCGGTTCCAGTGGAACACGCAGCGCATGTCGCCAATCGAGGTATAGCCCGAAGACAGGTGGAACGAGGAGCAGCCCATGTCATGCGCGTCGAGCTGATCGATGAACTCGGCCATGCGTTCCTGCGCGTTGGGCGCGTCGGTATAGGTCATGGTCGAGCCGGAATAGCCCACCGACCAGCGCGGCATGAAGGCCGGGCGCCCGGTCAGCCAGGTATAGCGGCGCGTGACCTGCGCGGCATCCGGCCCGGCGATCATGTAGTAGTCAAGGTCGCCGCTCTCGGCCCGCATGTAGCGGTAATGCGGGTGGTAATTGTCGTGTTCGTGGCCGAAGTCGAAGGTGGGGTCGGCGGTGGTGTCGTAGAACACGCCGTGCGCCGCGCCCGAGGCGTTCACCACCAGCACATAGGGGATCGACTTGTAGAGCGGGTCATCGCCGCTCGCGTCATAGCCCATGGGGTCGAGGTTGGTGAGGCGGAAGCGGCGGCTTGCGCGGTCCATCGCGCCGGCGCGCTCGCCAAGGGCGAAGTAGCGCTCGCCTTCGTGACGCTTGACGTAGTGG
>DATMUT010000430.1:0-3598 GCA_035563755.1 Novosphingobium sp. | reverse complement strand
GCCATGCTCATCCGTGACCAGTCCCCGGCCGCCACAAAATCGCCAGCCGCCACCAAAGCGCCCGCCATCAGCGCGCCAGCCGTCAGCCAGCTACGCGAAAATCCGGCCAAAACCGGCAAAAACAGCGCCAGCCACAGCAGCAGCATCTGCCACAGGGGCGTTTGCAGCTGATAGGCGATGCGCAGGTGTGCCAGAAAACCAAGCCCCAGCATGGCGTATATGAATGCGCCAGCTTCGGCCGAGGCGGGGCTGCGCAAACGCCATGCAGGCCCGCGCCACAGAAGCGCCGCAGCCCCCGCCGCGAGTACTGCCATATGGGCCGTCAGCCGCATTTCGGGCGAGATGGCATCCCAGTTGGCCGCCACCAGCAGCAGCACCCCAAGCCCGATGGACAGCGCCGCCAGCCCGGTCAGCGCCCATTGCGCCGGCGCCCAGCGCGCCCACCAGCCGCGCGCCGGGCCCTGATCCTGCCGAGCGGCATCGGCCACCTGGGCGGCATGTTCGCGCTCCCACGCGCGGATGCGCGCGGCGGTGTCGGGGTCGATCAGGCCTGCCTGCTCCCAAAGCTTAAGCCTGTGTTCAGCCATGAAAACCATCATGGCAGGGTAAGGTTGGCGGTCAAGCCGCATCGCAGCAATGCGCCGGGGGCGGCGCGCGGTGCGAGCGGCGCTGCGGGCCTGTCTGCGGGAGTGCGACATGCAGAAAATGAACGGCAAGGCCCTGTGGCAGGGCGCTTGCAAGGGTGCGCGTGTGTCTAATGGTACGATCGCGGCGCTGGCCTGTGCCGGAGCGGCGCTGGCGGGCGCTGCGCCTGCCATGGCGCAGGCAGGGTCGGCGCAGGGCGATGTGGCCATCACCATCTACAATTCCGACCTGGCTCTGGTGCAGGACACGCGCCGCATCAACCTGCCCGCCGGGCGCAGCCTGACCGAATTTGCCGATGTTTCGGCCGGCATCCGCCCCGAGACGGTGACGATATCGGCGCCCGGTGTGGGCGTGATCGAGCAGAACTTCGACTATGATCTGCTCAGCCCGCAGCGCCTGGTCGACAAGGCTGTGGGGCAGGGGGTGACGGTGGTGCGCACGAACCCGCGCACCGGCGCCGAAACCAGCGAACAGGCGCGCATTCTGGCCAACAATGGCGGTACGCTGGTGCAGATCGGCAACCGCATCGAGGTGCTGGGTGACATGCAAGCGCGCCTGGTGTTCGACCGGCTGCCCGACGGGCTGAAGGCGCGGCCCACGCTTTCGGTCGCGCTCAATGCGGCTTCGGGCGGGGTGCGGCCGGTGGCGCTCAGCTATCTGTCGGGCGGCTTTGGCTGGAAGGCCGACTATGTCGCCCTGTTCGACGAGGCGGCTGACAAGCTGGACTTGCAGGGCTGGATCACGCTGAACAACAACAGCGGCACCGATTTTGCCAATGCGCATGTGGTGCTGGTGGCTGGCGGCGTGAACGCCAATGGCCCGCAGCAACCCATGCCCATGATGCGCGGCATGGTGCGCCCGCTGCCCGCGCGGGGGCCGGCCAGCATCCCCGGCACGCAGGCCAGCGCCGACGAGCAACTGGGCGACTACCATATCTACCCGCTCGGCGGTCGTACCACGCTGGCCAATGCCCAGCAAAAGCAGGTAGGCTTCCTCGACGTGAAGGGCGCGGCCGCCACGCGCGGCTACTGGTACCGCAACGACTGGCTGGGCGGGCTGGACGAGGCGGCCAGCTTTGCCACCATCCTGCGCTTTGCCGGCGGCGCGGCGGCTTTGCCGGCGGGCACGGTGCGGGTCTACATGCGCGACCGGGCCGGGCAGCCGCAGTTCATCGGCGCCGACACCATTGCGCACAGCCCTGCCGGATCGCAGCTGTCGATCCGCACGGGCGAGGCTTTTGACGTCAAGATCCAGCCCGTGGTCGAGACGCGCGAGAAGATCACCGCCGGCGAATGGCAGCGCGTGGCCCAATATCGCATCACCCGCGATGGGCGCAGCCAAACGGTCTCGATCGACGCGCCGCCCACCTATTGGCGCACGCATATGCGCTATCGGCTGACCAATGCGCGCGCCACGCCCGTGACCGTTGATGTGGTGCAGGCCGGGCTGGGCGGTGGCTGGGCCGACACCCGCGTTTCGGCCGAAAGCACCAAGGGCGAGCAGCTGAACGCCGACGAGCGCCGCTGGCAGGTGACCGTGCCGGCCCACGGCGAGGCGGTGCTGACCGCGCAGATCGACACCAGCTACTGACCGTGCAGGCCGGGATCATGCGCAGGCGTCTGGCCCTGCTGGCCGGTATGGCGGCGGGGGCAATGGTTGGCTTGCTGGCCGCGCCCGGGGCAAGGGCCGAGGTGCCTGCCGTGCAGGTTGTCTCGCCCGGCCCGCGCGATGTGGCCGTGGCCATCTACCGCTCGCCCCAGCGCCCGGCGGGGGCCGAGATGGACCGGTCGCTGCTGCTGGGCTACGCGCTGGTCACCGAAACGCGCGAGGTGGATCTGCCCGCTGGCGATGCGGTGCTCCGCTTCGAGGGCGTGGCGGGCGGCATGCTGGCAGAAAGCGTGATCGTGGCCGGCCTGCCCGCCGGGGCGAGCGAGAAGAACCTCGATGCGCAGCTGCTCTCGCCGCGCAATCTCTATGCCGGGGCGCTGGGCCGCCCCGTTACGCTGCGCCGCACCGACCCAGCCACCGGCCAGGCCCGCGAGGAACCGGCGGTGATCCGCTCGGGCGCGGATGGGGCGGTGGTGTTGCAGACGGCGGCCGGTTTCGAGATGGCCCATTGCGGGCCGCAACTCGATGCGCTGGTGTATGATGGCGTGCCGGCGGGGCTGAACGCGCGGCCCACTTTGTCGGTCGCCACCCGCTCGCCCCGCAGTACGCATGCGCGCATCACGCTGACCTATCTGGCGTGGGGATTCGACTGGCAGGCCGACTATGTGCTGCGCTTGGCCCCTGGCGCCCGGCGCGCGCAAATGAGCGCATGGGTAACGCTGGCCAGCAGCGACCCGACCAGCTTTGCCCAGGCTCGCGCCGCCGTGATTGCCGGCAAGCCACGCATGACCGACACGCCCGCCAGCCCCGGCGAGGCTGAGGCGCTGACATTCGAGTGCCGTCTGGCCCCACCCGCGCCCGAGCTGGACATTGCCCCGCCGGCGCCGCCAGCGCCGGTTGCCGCGCCCATGATTATGGTCACCGCCAGCCGCATGGCGCCCATGACCGTCCGGCCCGAGGCGCTGGGCGATCTGAAGCTGTATCGCGTGCCGGTGCCCACCACCATCGCGGCGCATGGGCAAAAGCAGGTGGCCTTGCTCGACCGGCGCGAGGTGGACAGCGCGCTGGTCTACAAGGCCGGGCTGGCGCCGGGCCGTGGCGGCATTGCGCATGTGGCTCTGCGTCTGGCCAATCGCGCGGCATCGGGGCTGGGCATGGCTTTGCCGGCTGGGCGCGTGCGGGTCGAGCAGGTGGTGAACGGCGCGGTTGTGCCGGCCGCGACCGGCCGCATCGAGGACAAGGCGGTGGGCGAGGATATTGATGTCGATCTGGGCGCGGCGGGCGTGGTGCGCGTGACCGCGCTGCCCGCCAGCGGCAAGCTGCAGCGCTGGCGGATCAGCAACAG
>DATMUT010000429.1:0-4678 GCA_035563755.1 Novosphingobium sp. | reverse complement strand
AAGCGAGCGTTTGCCAAGCCATAGAATTCATCCTTATGATCGCGCGCCAAGGCCAGCTATCGATGTGGCTCATAATATTGGCATCAGGCCAGATACCGATGGATGCAGCATGGCCCACGAAAAGTTGCGCGACCTCGACCTCAATCTGCTGATCGTGCTCGAAGCATTGCTGCGGTGTCAGAACGTGTCGCGCGCCGCCGACGAGCTGGACATGTCGCAAAGCTCGGTCAGCCATGCGCTCAAACGGCTGCGGGTGCAGTTCGACGACCCGCTGTTCACCCGCTCGCGCGAAGGCATGGCCCCCACCCCCAAGGCCGTCGAGATTGCCGACTATATCTTCGAGATCATGCGGCTGACCCGCAATACGCTGCTGCCCTCGCCCTCGTTCGACCCCGAAACATCGGACCGCGCACTCAGGCTGGCGCTGGGCGATGTGGGCGATATGCTGATCCTGCCATCGCTCGTGCGCCACATGCGCCAGCACAAGGCCAACGGGCGCATCATCTCGCTGCCGGTAGGCTCGGAAGAGGCCACAGAGCTGATGGCCAACGGCAAGCTCGACATTTACGTTGGCATCATGGAGGCCACATCGGCCGACATTCTGTGCCAGAAACTGTACGAAGACCGCCTCGTCTTCATCTGCTCGGCGCAAAGCGCGCTATGCGGCGAAATCAGCTTCGAGGAATACAACGCCATGGAGCATATCGCGCTGCAATCGCGCGCGACGTTCAAATCGACCAAATTCATCTCGGACGTGCTGGAACCGGCCGACGGGCGCAAGAACCTGCGGGTCGAAACGCCCCACATTGCCGCGATCCCGATGATCATCGCCCAGGACGAGCGGCTCATCGCCGCCGTTCCGGCATCGCTTGCCAACCACTTTCGCACCGTGGCCGACATCAACGTGCTGCAGCCCAAGTTCTACATGCCCAACATCAGCATCAATCAATATTGGCACAAACGCTTCGACAAGGACAAATTCCTCATCTGGTCGCGGCGATCGCTCAAGAAAATATGCCAGAACCTAGGGCAGGGCCTGATTTGACGGGCCATCGCAGCAGCCCTGCTCACCCGCGATAGCGCAGCGCCTCGATTACCGCGGCAAGGGCGGGCGACTGTTGCCGGCGGCTGGGGTAATACAGGTGATAACCCGGAAACGGCGGGCACCATGCCTCGAGCACGCGCACCAGTGCACCGCTGTCGATAGCCGGCTGCACATAGTCGAGCGGCAGGAAGGCAATGCCGCTGCCCTCGCTCGCCCCCTGGCGGGCAAGAGCAATGTCGTTGACAATGAGCTGCCCCTCGACCCGCACGTTCACGGCGCGCCCTTCCTGCTCGAACTCCCACACATAGATCGCGCCATGCGTGGGAAAGCGGATGTTGATGCAATTATGCGCCGAAAGCTGATGCGGATCGTGCGGCGGGGCATGGCGGGCGAAATAGGTCGGCGAGGCAACCGCTGCCATCTCCATGTCGGGGCTGATGCGCAGCGCGATCATGTCCTGCGCCAGCGTCTCGCCCAGCCGCACGCCCGCGTCGAAACCTTCGGCGGCAATATCGACCAGGCCGATGTTCACATTGATCTCGACCCTGAGATCGGGGTGAGCGGCCAGCAGCCGGCTTATGGCCGGCAGCAGAAAACGCTCGGAGACGTGATCGCCGGTGGTGATGCGGATGGTGCCAGCCGGCCTGTCGCGCAGCTCGCTCAGACTTTCCAGCTCGCATTGAATCTGATCCATCTGCGGACCGGCTCTTTGCAGCAGACGTTCGCCGGCCTGCGTTGTCGAAACGCTGCGGCTGGTGCGGATGAGCAGGCGCACCCCCAGCCGCTCCTCCATCTTGCGGATGGTGTGGCTGAGCGCCGAGGGCGAGACCCCCAGCCCGGCTGCCGCACGGGTAAAGCTGCGCTCGCGCGCAACCGCCAGAAACGCCACGAGGTCGGCTATGGTATCGCGTTGCATCGTTGAAATCTGCTCATTGCCGCATGCTCAACTTTCAGTCTAATGCAACATTGCCCGCGCGCCTAGATAGGCGCCATGTCCATTTCTACAGCGCTTCCAGCCGACCAAGCCACAGCCCCCACGCGGGCCAACTGGGGCGCGGTCCATGCCCTCACACTGTGCGTATCCACGCTCGTCGCGTCGGAATTCATGCCGATCAGCCTGCTCAGCCCCATCGCTCACGACCTGCGCCTGACCGAAGGCCAGGCCGGGCAGGCCATCGCCATCTCGGGCATCTTTGCCGTGATCGCCAGCCTGCTTGTCTCCTCCCTTACCCACCGGCTCGACCGGCGGCATCTGTTGCTGTGGCTGACCGTGTTGATGCTGGTTTCAGGCATCGTCGTGGCTGCCGCACCCAGCTTTCTGGTGCTAATGCTGGGCCGGGCCATGGTGGGCATCGTCATCGGCGGCTTCTGGTCGCTCTCGGCCGCGATTGCCATGCGGCTGGTGCCCGAAGCGCAGGTGTCGCGCGCGCTGGCGGTGTTTAACGGGGGCAATGCGCTGGCCACCACGGTTGTTGCCCCGCTTGGCAGTTTCCTCGGGCAATTCATTGGCTGGCGCGGCGCGTTTTTCTGCGTGGTGCCACTGGCGGCGATCACGCTGGTCTGGCTGTTTGCCAGCCTGCCCTCGATGCCCAGCCATGCCAGAGCCCGGCTGGGCGCGCCCTTTGCCGTGCTGCGGCGCCCGGCGGTGCCGCGCGGCATCATCGCGGTCACGCTGTTTTTCATGGCCCAATTCGGGCTGTTCACCTATTTGCGCCCCTTCCTCGAAGGCGTCACCCATGTGAGCGGCGGGGTGCTGTCCATCCTGCTGCTCGTTCTGGGGCTGGCCGGGCTGCTGGGCACCTTTGTGGTGGGCCGCATTGTCGATGCGCGGCTGCAGGCGTTGCTGGTGGGCCTGCCGCTGGCGATGGCCTTTCTGGCGCTGGGGCTGATCGCGTGGGGCGGATCGGTGTCGGCTACGGCTGTGTTGCTGGGCTTGTGGGGTTTTGTCGGCACGGCAGCGCCTGTGGCCTGGTGGAGCTGGATTGCGCGCAGCGCGCCCGACGATGCCGAAGCCGGCGGCGGGCTGATGGTGGCCGTGGTGCAAATGGCCATCACCGCAGGCGCGGCCGGCGGCGGCCTCATCTTCGACGGGTTTGGCTATATGCCAACCTTTGCCGCCAGCGCCGGCCTCTTTTGCCTCTCGGCCATCATTTCCTTTGCCCGGCCCTTGCCCCAAGGCCAGGCGATCAGCGCCCACGCCTGAAATCTGCGCGGCAACAGCGGGTCGCCCGCTTCGCCAAGGCGCGCGGGCTATACTCAAGCTGCATAAGGTTATGCAATTATCGGAACTAGCGCAAACCGGCCAAATGGCGCGCAATAGGCCCGCAATTCACGCATGGCCGCCGAGATGTGCGCAACGGGCAACACAGCTTTGCTCCTATCCGCAGCTCGGCCCGGCCATGCGCCGCAGGAGCAGGCAGAGCCATTAAATTAGTTCCAAGAAAAATAACCGCATAATTCTTGTAAAATATCATAAAAATAAACTAAACTCGCTGGATTTATTCAGCGGGATATTTGCGTTTTAATAATTTAAATAAAACGCATTCCGACAGTCGGATACACAACTGCTATACAATTTATACAAACAGCCCTCGAAGAATAGGCATAGCGCACGGACTGAATCGCTCAAAATCACGGTCCGAGAACTGCAAAAGCCTTAGAAGTGCGGAAAAACGCACACACATGAGGGATCTACACGATGAGAATGCACAAATTTTCGATGTTCATGTCCGCCTCAATGGTAGCCATGGCCAGCCTCGCCGCTGGCGCCCCCGCCAAGGCCGCCGCAGCAGCGCCGGCAGCCGCCTCGGGCGATGATAGCGGCATTACCGTTACCGCCCGCAAACGCAGCGAAGACATCCTCAAGGTGCCCGTCACCGTCTCGGCCCTCACCTCGGCCGAACTGCAGGCGCGCGGCGCGCAGACCATCACCGATGTCGTGACCGCAGCCCCCGGCATCAACGTCAACAACTCTTCCTCGGGCCACGCCGACCGCGCCTTCCAGCAGATCATTCTGCGCGGCTTCACGCCCGTGACGGCCACCGCCACCACCACCTCGATGTTCATCGACGGCGTGCCGGTGTCCTCGCCCACCATGCTCACCTCGATCAGCGATCCGGCGCAGGTCGACATCCTGAAAGGCCCGCAGAGCGCCTATTTCGGCCGCAACACCTTTGCCGGCGCCATTAACGTGACCAACAAGACCCCGACCGGCAAGTGGGGCGGCGAGGCCGAGGTCATGATCGGCAACCACGCCAACCGCCAGTTCAAGGGCAGCATTGAGGGCGGCTTCCTCGACGACAAGATCGCTTTCCGCCTGAGCGCGCAGAGCTGGACCAAGGACGGCTCGTTCCGCAACCCGTCGAACGGTGTCACGCTGGGCGATCAGGCCAGCCACAGCTACACCGCCTATGTCGTGGCCAAGCCAACCGACAAGCTGACCATCAAGCTGTTCGGCATGATGGGCACCGACGAGGACGGCCCCTCGGCGCAGGCGCGCTATCTGGCCTACAACATCAGCAATTCCTCGGGCGGCGTGGCCTATGCCGGCCAGCCCAACTGCACGGTCAACGGCAATCCGTGGATTTGCGGCACACTGGGCGCGCTGGCCAACCCCGTGACGTCCGACACCAC
>DATMUT010000428.1:0-2171 GCA_035563755.1 Novosphingobium sp. | reverse complement strand
TGGTGGCGGGCCTCAACATGGATGAGTTCGCCTATGGTTTCGCCACGATCAACGCGCGCCATGGCACCACGCGCAATCCGGCCGATCCGGCGCGGCTGGCGGGGGGGTCCTCGGGCGGGTCGGCGGCGGTGGTGGCAGGCGGCGTGCTGCCCTTTGCGCTGGGGTCCGACACCAATGGCTCGATCCGGGTGCCGGCCTCGCTCACCGGCATATACGGGCTGAAACCCACGCATGGCGACCTGCCGATGGCGGGCGTCTTTCCTTTCGCGCACAGTTTTGACGATATTGGCCCGTTTGCCGGCACCGTGGCTGATATGGCGGCTGTGTGGGCGGTGCTGTCGGGGCGCGGGGCAGGGTTTGCCGGGCCTGTGCGGGTGGGCCGGTTGGGCGGGCGTTTCCGCCAGAACGCGCATCCGGCGCAACTGGCGACGATCGATGCCATTGCCGCGGCTTTTGGCACGGGCGATGCGCCGTTCCTCGACCTGTGCGATGTGGCGTGCGCGCGTTCGGCCGCCTTCCTGATTACCGCCTGCGAGGGCGGGCGGCTGCACCGCGAGCAGTTGGCCCGCCGCGCGATGGACTACGACCCGGCCACGCGCGACCGGCTGATCGCGGGCGCGCTGCTGCCCGAGGAGACATACGCGCAGGCCCAGGCGTTTCGCGCGCAGGCCCGCCAGCAGGCGATTGCCGCGCTGGCGGGCGTTGATGTGGTGCTGGCGCCCGCCGCCCCCTGCGAGGCGCCGCTCATCGCCGATCCGCGCATCCTTGTTGATGGCGCGCTGGTGCCCGCCCGCGCCGATCTTGGCATCCACACCCAGCCGATCACATTCCTGGGCCTGCCCGCACTGGCGGTGCCGCTGCGGCGGCCGACAGGCCTGCCCTTGGGCCTGCAACTCATTGGCCGGCCCGGCGCCGAACCTGCCCTTTTCGCCCTTGCCGCCCATCTCGAGGGCGAGGGCTATCTTGCTTCCCTCCAATCCCTTCCCGCGCAGGAAACCGCCCCATGACCGACGCGCCCACCGTTGCCCGCCCAGCCCCCGGGGCCGGACCAGACCACCCGTTGCTGGCGCGCATCGCCCGCCACTTTGCCATTGCCGAACGCGGCACCAGCCTGCGCACCGAAGTGCTGGCCGGGTGCACCACCTTTTTGACGATGGCCTATATCGTGCTGGTCAACCCCTCGATCCTGGGGCAGGCGGGCATGCCGGTGGCCTCGGTTGCGGCGGCCACCTGCTTTGCCGCCGGCTTCGCCTCGATCCTGATGGGGGTGGTGGCCAATGTGCCGCTGGCGCTGGCGCCGGGCATGGGGCTCAACGCCTATTTCACCTTTACGGTGGTGCAGCAGATGCATGTGCCATGGCCGGTGGGGCTGGGCTGCGTGCTGGTGTCGGGGGTGGTGTTCCTGCTGCTCACGCTCACCGGGGTGCGGCAGATGATCGTTTCGGTCATCCCGCATCACCTGTTTGCGGCGGTGGCGGGGGGCATCGGCCTGTTCATCGGCTTTATCGGGCTCAAGGATGCCGGGCTGGTGGTGGCCAATCCGGCCACTTTCGTGGCGCTGGGCGACTTGCGATCGCCGGGCGCGATGCTGGCGCTGTTTGGCCTGCTGCTCATTGGCGTGCTCAGCATCTGGAAGGTGCGCGGCGCGATGCTGGTGGGCATCGTTGGCACGACGCTGGTGGGCGCGGCGCTGGGCATGGTCAGCCTGCCGCACGAAACCTACCACCTCTCGGCGCTCACGGGCACGGCGTTCCGGCTGGATCTGGCGGGCGTGTTTGGCGTCGGCGGCGGGCATGGGCTGGGGCTGGTCGAGATCCTGTTCGTGTTCCTGTTTGTCGACCTGTTCGACAATATCGGCACGCTGGTGGCGGTGACCAAACGCGCCGGGCTGATGGATGCGCTGGGGCGCATTCCGGCGCTCAACCGCATTCTGGTGACCGATGCTGTGGCCACGATGGTGGGCGCTCTGGCGGGCACCAGCACGGTCACGTCTTATGTCGAAAGTGCGGCGGGCGTGCAGGCGGGCGGGCGCACTGGCCTTGCGGCGGTGGTGACGGGCGTGCTGTTTCTGGCCACCATGTTCGTTGCGCCCTATGCGCAGCTGGTGCCGCTGGCGGCCACGGCGCCCGCGCTCATCATCGTTGGCGGGCTGATGCTGCTGCCGCTCACCG
>DATMUT010000427.1:0-9583 GCA_035563755.1 Novosphingobium sp. | reverse complement strand
TGGCCATGCTGATGACCATTTCGGCGGTCATCATCCCCACCGTGCCGCTGGCCACCTTGCTGTTTTCGGCGATTGTGGGAGGCACTTCGGTGGCCGCTTTCGCGGTGTCGCACCAGTATGGCATGGCGGGCGTGTCGGCGCTGTTCGTCAGTTGCATCGGTCTTGGCACGATCGAGGCCTCGCGGCACTTCCTGCTCTCGCGGCTGGCGGCGGCGGGCCTGGATGAGGGGCGCGAAGTGGTGCGCCTCCTGCTGCGCGAATATGACGATGACGAGGCCGACTGGCTGTGGTTGCTCGATGGGCAGCGGCGCGTGCGCTCGGTCAGCCCGCGCTTTGCCGAGGCGCTGGGCATGGACCCGCACAAGATCGAGGGCGAGAGCTTCCTGAAGCTGGTGGCCGGCCCGCACGAGGCGGGCGTGCCAGTGGACGACAGCCTGCACGCGCTGGCCGACCGGCTGAAGGGGCGCGAGAGCTTTTCCAACCTGCTGGTGCGTGTGACGGTGCGCGGCGAACAGCGCTGGTGGGAATTGTCGGGCACGCCCCGCCGCGACGACAATGGGGCTTTCGTCGGCTTTCGCGGTGTCGCCTCGGATGTGACGGACGAGCGCGAGAGCGCCGAGAAGATCACCTATCTGGCCCGCTACGACACGCTGACAGGCCTGCCCAACCGCACGATGATCATCGACACGCTGGGCGAGGCCTTGATCGATGCGCGCACCGGAGGCTGGCAGTGCGCCTTCCTGATGATGGACCTCGACCGCTTCAAGGCGGTGAATGACACGCTGGGCCATCCGGTGGGCGATGCGCTTCTGGCGGCGGTTGCCGACCGGCTGCGCGTGCTGATGGGCGCGAACATGATCTGCGGCCGTCTGGGGGGCGATGAGTTCTGCATCGTCATCCGCTCGTCCGATGTGGCGACGGTGACCTCGCTGGCCAATCTCATCATCGAGAGCTTGTCGCAGTCCTATCAGATCGACAATAATACCATCTCGATCGGTGCGAGCGTGGGTTCGGCCATGGGGCCGCGCGATGGCGGCACGGTCGAGGAGCTGATGCGCAATGCCGACTTTGCGCTGTATCGCGCCAAGAACGGCGGGCGCGGGCGCCATTTCGCGGTCGACGAGGGGCTGCATGCCGAAACGCGCGTGCGCCGCCAGATGGAGCGCGAATTGCGCAAGGCGGTGACCAATGGCGAGCTTGAGCTGGCGTTCCAGCCCGAGGTCGATGCCCAGAGCGATCAGGTGGTGAGCCTCGAGGCCCTGTTGCGCTGGAACAGCCGCGAGCATGGCACACTCACGCCCGGGCGTTTTCTCAACCTGGCCGAGGAAAGCCGTCTGATCCTGCCGATTGGCGAATGGGTGTTGGGCGAGGCCTGCCGCGAGGCGGCCAACTGGCCCGAGCGCGTGCGGGTTGCGGTCAATATTTCGGGCCGGCAGCTGCTTGACCCGGCCTTTATCGACCACGTCGTCAAGGCGCTCTCGAGCAGCGGGCTGGCGCCTCAGCGCCTGTGTCTGGAAGTGCGCGAAGTGGCCTTCCAGCGCGACGCCGCGCTGGTGCGCGCGATGATCGAGCGGGTGATCGGGCTGGGTTGCTCGGTGTGCCTCGACGATTTTGGCGCAGGGCCTACGGCGCTTTCGCAGCTGTGCGAGCTGAACTTTTCCTCGATCAAGCTGGACCGCGCGTTGGTGCGCGGGGCCGGCGACGGCAATACCGAAAGCGTGGCGCTGATCCGGGCGGCAGTGGCCATGGCCGAATCGCTCGAGATTGAAGTGACGGCCAAGGGCGTGGAAACCCAGCGCGAGATCGATCTGGTGCGCGAGCTGGGCTGCCGGCGGATACAGGGCTCGGCTTATGGGCGGCCGATGGACTGCGGGCAGGCGGCCGGCCTGTTCCAGAGGCGGCATCGCGATTCTGCAGGGGCCTGAACCGCCCCGGCAAGGCTGACAAAAAAGGGGCGCCTGGCCAATGCCGGGCGCCCCTTTTTTGGGGTAGCGTCAAGAGCGCTCAGGCCTCGACCAGCCCGCGCACCACGCCTTCGAACAGCGCGCGCCCGTCGATGCCGCCATGGGCCGCCTCGATGTGGCGCTCGGGGTGGGGCATCATGCCCAGCACATTGCCGCCCTCGTTCAGGATGCCGGCGATGTTGCGCGCCGAACCGTTCACGCTCTCGGCATAGCGGAAGGCCACGCGGCCTTCGCCCTCGATCCGGTCGAGCGTTGCATCATCGGCAAAGTAGTTGCCGTCGTGATGCGCCACGGGGATCGTGACCTGCTGGCCCTTCATGTAGCGCTGCGTGAACACCGAGGTGGTGTTCTCGACCGTGAGCGCCACTTCGCGGCAGACGAAGCGGATGCCGGCATTGCGCATCAGCACGCCGGGCAGCAGCCCCGCTTCGGTCAGCACCTGGAAGCCGTTGCACACGCCCAGCACCTTGACGCCGCGGCCAGCGGCCTCGACCACGGCGCGCATGATGGGGCTGCGCGCCGCCATCGCGCCGCTGCGCAGATAGTCGCCATACGAGAAGCCGCCGGGCAGGGCGATGAAGTCCAGCCCCTCAGGCAGGGTGGCATCACCGTGCCACACGCGATGCACCTCGCCCCCGCAGACCTGCTCGACGGCCACCGCCATGTCGCGGTCGCAGTTCGAGCCGGGGAAGGTGATGACAGCCGAGCGGAACGCCATTACGCCACCCGCTCGATGCGGTAGTTCTCGATCACCATGTTGGCGAGCAGCTTCTGCGCCATCTCGTCAAGCGCAGCGTCGCTCACGCTGGCGTCGACTTCGAGCTCGAACAGGCGGCCGGCGCGCACGTCGGCCACGCCCGAAAAGCCCAGCCCCTCGATCGCGTGGTGGATGGCGCGGCCCTGCGGGTCGAGCACCCCGTTCTTGAGGCTGACATAGACGCGCACCTTGGTGGTGGTCGCTGCGGTCGTGCTGGACATGGTGTCCGGGCCTTTCTTTGCCGAAAAGATGGAATCGCCCGGCCCTATGGCCCCATTGGCCCCAAAAGCCAATAGGGCAGGCGCAAAGCCGTCAGCGCCGGATGGGCTGGGGCAGGGGCAGCGGGGCGGGCGCGGCCGGCCACGGCGTCGCCTCCTCGCCGCCCAGCGCGCGATACAGGCCAATGACATTGCCCGCCCGCGCCAGCTTTGCCGACACCAGCGTCTTTTCCGAGGAATAGAGCGTTTGCTGCGCGGTCAGCGCGTCGAGCCAGGTGCCGATGCCGCCCTGATACCGCCGGTCGGTCAGGCGCCAGTTCTCGGAGGCGGCATCGCGCGCCTCTTGCGTGGCGGTCAGCTGCGCCTCGATCGTGCCCTGCCGGGCCAGCACGTTGGCCACATCGGAAAAGGCGCTCTGGATGGCCTTGCGATAGGCGGCCAGCTGCGCGTCGCGCTGGGCCTGCGCCTGCCGCCATCCGGCCTTCAGCGCGCCGCCCTTGAAGATGGGATAGGTGATGCCCCCCGTGCCGCCAAAGGCAAAGGCCCCGCCCGTAAACAGGCTGGAAAACGCCTGCGAGGCAACGCCGGCAACGCCCGTCAGCGTGATCTTGGGGAACATGGCGGCGCGGGCGGCATCCACCTGCGCTTCGGCTGCGCGCAGGGTGAATTCGGCCTGCATCACGTCGGGCCGGCGCAGCAATATGGCCGAACTCAGCCCGGCCGAGATCGTCGCTTGCGCGGTGCCCACATCGTCGATGCCGGTGGGCAGGTCGGCCTCGGCCACATCGGCGCCCACCAGCAGGCGCAGCGCGTTGACGTCCTGCGCCACGGCGGTGGTTTGCGCGGCAATGTCGGCCTCGGCCTGATGCAGCGTCAGCTCGGCCTTGCGCTGGTCCGACAGGGGGGCAATGCCGCCCTCGACCCGGCGCTTTGTCAGGCGCACGCTGGTCTGCGCGCTGGTGGCGGTGTCGCGTGCCAGTTTCAGCAGGCTGCGGTCGGCCGCCAGCGTCAGCCAGCCATTGGCCACGCTGGCAATAAGCGTGAGGCGCGTGGCCCGCGCGCCATAGCCGGTGGCCAGATATTGTGCCCGGCTTTGCGCTGCCAGACCGCGCAGGCGGCCAAACAGGTCGACCTCGTAGCTGGCCATCGTGCCGGTGGCGCTGAACAGGTCGCCCTTGGTCGTGGCGCCCGACACCAGCCGGCCATCGCCGCCAGCGCGGGTATAGCCGCCATTGGCGTCGATTTCGGGCAACAGGGCCGCGCTCGAAATACGGGCCGCCTGGCGCGCTGCCTCGATATTGGCGAAGGCGGCTGCCAAATCCTGATTATGCGCCAGCGCCGCCTCGATCACCCGCGAGAGGCGGGCGTCATTGGCGGCCATCTGATAGGTATAGCGCGGCAGGGCTGCGTCAGAGGCCTGCACATAGGCCTCGCCCACCGGCCAGTGCGCCGGAATGGGGGCGGGGGCCGGGTCGGCGCTTTGGTTGGCGCGGGGGCGGGCAGGGGCCGGCGCCGCGGTCGCCACCAGCGCCACAGCCAGCGCTGCCAGCGAAAGTCGGGCGCGGGTCATGCCTGCACCTCCGGGTCTTGCGCGTCGGGGGCGGGCGGCGGCGTAACCTTGTGATGCAGCTTTTTCAGCGTGTCGCGCGTGGTGCGGCGCACCATCACGAAAAACAGCGGGATAAAGAACACCGCCAGCAAGGTGGCCGTGAGCATGCCGCCAATCACGCTGGTGCCGATGGCGATGCGCGCATTGGCGCCCGCCCCATGCGCGATAGCCAGCGGCAGCACGCCAAAGATGAAGGCGCAGCTGGTCATCAGGATGGGCCGCAGGCGAATGCGCGCCGCCTCGAGCGCGGCCTCGATGATACGCTTGCCCTGCTTTTCGGCCGCTTCGGCAAATTCGATCATCAGGATGGCGTTCTTGGCCGCCAGCCCCATCGTCGTGGTCAGGCCGATCTGCAAATACACGTCATTCTCGAGCCCGCGGATCGAGACGGCAAAGATCGCCCCGATCAGGCCCAGCGGGATCACCAGCATCACCGCGATGGGAATGCTCCAGCTTTCGTACAGGGCGGCCAGACACAGGAACACGACGATAAGCGAGATGACATACAGCACCGGCCCCTGACCCGACGAGAGCCGTTCCTGATAGGACTGGCCCGACCAGGCAACGGTGGCCTCGGGGTGGCGGGCGACGACCGCCTCGAACGCCTTCATCGCATCGCCCGAGGAGTAGCCGGGCGCGGCCTGCCCGTTGAACTCGTAGTTCGAGATGCCGTTAAAGCGGTAGGTGGCGTTGGCCGCCTTGCCCCAGGCCGTGGTCGCAAAGGCCGAGAAGGGCACCATCGTGCCGGCGCTGTTGCGCACCTGCCATTGATACAGGTCGTCGGGCACCGAGCGGTACTGCTGGTCGCCCATCACATACACGCGCTTCACGCGGCCACGGTCGACAAAGTCGTTCACATAGGTGCCGCCCCATGCCGTGCCCAGCACCGCATTGGCATTGGCCTGCGTCACCCCTAGCGCCGACAGCTTGGCCGTATCGGTGTTGACCTTGAGCGTGGGCTGGTCGGGCAGGTTGGTCAGGCGCACGTTGGCCAGCGCAGGCTCGGCGCGGGCCTCGGTCAGAATGGTGTCGCGCAATTTGGCAAAGGTCGCCCGGTCGAGGTTGCCGCTGTTGAGCACCTCGGCGGTAAAGCCGGTCGACTGGCCAAGACCGCGCACGATCGGCGGCTGCAGCGCGTAAAACTCGAGGTCGCGATAGCCGCCCGAGAGCGCGGCGGTGGCGCGGCGGGTAATTGCCTCGGCGGTGTTCTGCGAACCCGAACGGTCGTCCCAAGGGGTGAAGGACACGAAACCGCGACCGGCGTTCTGGCTGTTCGACCCGCCCTGCGCGCCGCCCGCAACGGTCAGGACCGTCTCGACATTGTCCTTCTCGTGCGTGGCGAAATAGGTCTGGACGGCGTCCTGCGCGGCATTGGTGCGCTCGATCGTGGCGCCGGCGGGCAGGTTGAAGCTGATCGACGCCATGCCCTGGTCCTCGTTGGGCAGGAAGCCGGTGGGCAGGCGCCAGAACAGCACCGCCAGCAGCACCAGCGTTGCCCCATAGGCCACAAGCGGCCAGCGGCGATGTTCGGCCACCCAGCTGGCGCGCGGATGATACCAGTCGAGCAGATTGTTGAAATTGCGGTCGAACCATTCGCGCATACGGTGGCTGGCGCGGCCGACCAGATTGGTGGTGTTCTCGTCCTCGGGGCGCTTGAGCAGCGTGGCGGTAAGAGCCGGCGAGAGCACCAGCGCGACCACCACCGAAAGCGCCATGGCCGAGACGATGGTGAGCGAGAACTGGCGATAGATCACGCCTGTCGACCCGCCAAAGAAGGCCATGGGCAGGAACACCGCCGAAAGCACCAGCGCAATGGCCACCAGCGCGACCGAAATCTCGCGCATCGATTCGATGGTGGCCTCGCGCGGGCTCATGCCGGGGTTTTCGGCCATCAGCCGTTCCACATTCTCGACCACGACGATGGCGTCATCGACCAGCAGGCCGATGGCCAGCACCAGCCCGAACAGCGTGAGCGTGTTGATGGAAAATCCGGCCGCGGCAAAGATGGCGAATGTGCCCAGCATCACCACCGGCACGGCGATGGCCGGAATGAGCGTCGCGCGCCAGCTTTGCAGGAACACGAACATCACGATTACCACCAGCACGATGGCCTCGAACAGCGTTTCGACCACGTCATGCACCGACTTGGTGATGAAGCGGGTGGAATCGTTGGCAAAGGCGAATTCGTAGCCGGGGGGGAAGTCCTTCTTCTGGCGATCGAACTCGGCTTTCACCAGCTTGGCGGTCTTCAGCGCGTCGGCGCCCGGCGCCAGCGAGATGGCCAGGCCCGCGCCGGGATGGCCGTTCACCTTGCTCACCACGCCATAGGTTTCCGCGCCCAGTTCGATGCGGGCCACGTCCGAGAGGCGCACGGTGCTGCCGTTGGTCAGCGACTTGACGACGATCTGCGCGAATTCGGACGGGCTGGTCAGGCGCGACTGGGCGGTTACGGTCGCGTCCAGCATCTGCCCCTGCGCCGATGGCACGGCGCCAATTTCGCCGGCCGGCACGTCGATGTTCTGCGCGGTGATGGCGGTGATCACATCGCTGGGCATCAGCTGCGCGGCGGCCAGCTTTGCCGGGTCGAGCCACACGCGCATCGCATATTGCGAACCGAAGGTGTTGGTCTGGCCCACGCCCTGAATGCGCCCGATCGGCTCTTGCAGGTGGCTGGCCAGGAAGTCCGACACGTCGATGTTGGTGGCCTGATCGTAGTTGTCGTAGACCGTGGCCACCATCAGGAAGTCGGGGTTCGACTTGGTGACGCGCACGCCCTGCTGCTGCACCGCCTGGGGCAGGCGGGTCATGGCCTGCTGCACCTTGTTCTGCACCTGCACCTGGGCGATGTCGGGGTCGGTGCCCTTCTGGAAGGTGGCGGTAATGGCCACCTGGCCCGACGAGCTCGAGCTGGACGAGAAGTAGAGCAGGCCGTCAAGGCCGGTCAGCTGCTGCTCGATCACCTGCGTCACGCTGCTTTCCAGCGTTGCGGCCGAGGCGCCCGGATAGGTCGCGTTGATATTCACCTGTGGCGGGGCAATATCGGGGAACTGCTGGACCGGCAGCGAGAACATCGCGCCAAGGCCCACCAGCATGATGATGATGGCGATCACCCAGGCAAAGATCGGGCGATCGATGAAAATCCGTGACATGTGGCCTCTCCCGCCCGGCGCTTACGGCTTTTGCCGGATCAGCGGCTGCTGCGGGGCGCTGTCGGGCGAGGCGCTCACCTTCTGGCCGGGGCGGATCTTGCCCAGCCCCTGCGTGATGACCTTGTCGCCAGCCTTCAGCCCTTGCGTGACGACCCATTTGTCGCCCTGCGTGCGGTCGGCCACAACGGCGCGAATATCGGCCTTGTCGCCATCAAGCACATAGACCGTGGCCTGACCGCGCGCATCGCGGCTGACGGCCGACTGGGGTACCAGCACCACGCGGGTCTGCACCGCCTGCGCCAGTTGCGCGCGCACGAAAAGCCCCGGCATCAACAGGCCGGTGGGGTTGGGGAATTTGGCGCGCAGGGCCACCGTTCCGGTGCCGGTGTCGACCGTCACTTCGGAAAATTCCAGCGTGCCGGGCAGGCCATAGTCGCTGCCATCGTCCAGCTTGAGCGTGACCTTGGCGGTTTGCGCTACCGCGCCCCCGCTGGCCAACTGCCGGCGCAGGTGCATCAGGTCCGATGCGCTCTGCTGGATATCGACATAGATGGGGTCGAGCACCGAGATTGTGGCCAGCGGATCGGTCTGGTTGGCGGTGGCCAGCGCCCCTTGCGTGAAGAGCGAACGGCCGATGCGCCCCGTAACGGGGGCCGGTACCGTGGTGTAGCGCAGGTTCACCCTCGCGGTCTGCAACGCGGCGCGGTTCTGCGCGACTGATGCTGCCGACTGGCGGGCCGTGGCTGCGGCATCAGTGTAGTCCTGCTGGGCCACCGCATTGTCGGCGGCCAGCGGCTTATAGCGGTCAGCCTTGATGCGGGCCGCCTCGGCGGTGGCCTGCGCGCTGGTCAGGTTGGCCGAGGCCTGATCGACCGCGGCGCGATACAGGCTCTGGTCGATGCGGTAGAGCGGCTGCCCCGCGCGCACCATCGAGCCTTCGGTAAACAGCTGCTTCTCGATCACGCCCGACACCTGCGGGCGCACCTGCGCGATGCGATAGGCCGATGTGCGGCCCGGCAGCTCGACGGTCAGGGGCACCTGGCTCTCGCTCATCACGGCATAGCCCACCTGGGGCGGGGCCTTGTCGCGCTGGTCGGCATGGCTGCCGCAGCCGCCCAGCAGCCCAGCCGCGACCACAAGGGCCACGCTTCCAAAAGCGATAGACGGAACTGGATGCAACGATGTGCGGATGCTGCGGGGGCTTGACGAAAACATGAACCGATCCTTCGCGCGGAGGTCCGTAGCTTGTCAATGGACTGCCCGCAGGATTTGCAAAGAAGCAGAAATGTTTCCGCCCTGTGACCAGTCGGGCGATTATGGCCGGTTCAGGCAGGGGGCTGGGCGGGCGTTGCCTCGGCGTGGGGCGTTGCGGCCGGCGTGCCGGGGGCTGTCTGTGCCGATGTTCCGGGCCCTGGCTGGGCCGGCGCTGCCGGCGCCGAGGCGGGCGTTGGCTGGCGGGGCAGGACGATGACCGTGACAGCGGCATCGTCGGCCAGATAAAGGCGCGCTGCGGCCTGCACTTCGCTGGCGGTTACGCGCAACAGGCGCTGGGGCGCTGCCAGTTGCCGTTCGATGCTGTCGGGCTTGCCCTGCGCGCGGGCGATGGTGGCCAGCCAGCCCGAGTTGCTCTTGAAGGTGGCCTCAAAGCTCTCCATCAGCGGCGCTCGGGCACGCAGCATCACATCCTCGGCCGGCGCGTGATCGCGCAGGGCCGCCACCGTCTGGGCGATGGCCGCGCGGGTGATGTCCACGTCTCCGGCATTGATCGATGCCTGAATCGAAAAGGTGCCGTAGTTCTTCCACACCCTGCTCGGTTCGCTGGCGGTCTGGGGCGAATAGGTCTTGCCCAGCTTCTCGCGCAGCGTGTCGGTCAGTTGCAGGCGCAG
>DATMUT010000426.1:0-5281 GCA_035563755.1 Novosphingobium sp. | reverse complement strand
TTCGGCGGTGCCGCGCGACGCGCCGCTGCTGATGCTGACGGGCAAGGGCGGGCGCCAGCGCATGGTGCCCGTCAGCGACCGGACGCGCCATGTGCTGGCGCGCTGGCTGGTGCTGCGGGGCGAGAAGGGGGCGGCCTCGCGGTTCCTTTTTCCCTCGACCGGCGTTTCGGGGCACCTCACGCGGGTGCGGCTGTTCCAGTTGCTCAAGACGCTGGGGGTGCGGGCGGGGCTCGATCCGGCGCGGCTTAGCCCGCATGTGCTGCGCCATGCCTTTGCCACCCATCTGCTCGAAGGGGGGGCGGATTTGCGCGTGCTTCAGACCTTGCTGGGCCATGCCGACATCGCTACGACGCAGATCTATACGCATGTCGATGCGGCCCGGCTGGTCGAACTGGTCAATGCGCGCCATCCCCTGGGGCGTGCCTCGCGCCCGGTGTGACAACACAACCTCTTGCCCAGCGGCGTTTGGGGCACTAGTGCCCTTGGCCCATGATTTCCTATCTCGAATTCGAAAAGCCGGTGGCCGCCCTTGAGGCGCGCATCGCCGAACTGCGCGAAACCGCGGAGGCGGGCGACCTCGACATCTCGGCCGAGATCACGCGGCTCGAGCGCAAGAGCGCGGATATGCTGGACAGCACCTACCGCTCGCTCACGCCCTGGCAGAAGACGCAGGTGGCCCGCCACCCGTCGCGGCCCCACTTTGTCGACTATGTCCGCGCGATCTTTACCGATTTCGTGCCGCTGGGCGGCGATCGCCTGTATGGCGAGGATCAGGCGATCGTGGGCGGCTTTGCCACGCTGGGCGGGCGCAAGGTCATGCTGATCGGCCACGAGAAGGGCAACGACACCGCAAGCCGAATCAAGCACAATTTCGGCATGGGCAAGCCCGAGGGGTATCGCAAGGCGGTGCGCCTGATGGAGCTGGCCGGGCGCTTTGGCCTGCCGGTCGTCACGCTGGTCGACACGTCGGGCGCGTTTCCGGGCGTTGAGGCCGAAGAGCGCGGCCAGGCCGAGGCCATCGCCCGCGCGACCGAGGCCTGCCTTGCGCTGCCGGTGCCGATGGTGGCCGTCATCGTGGGCGAGGGCGGTTCGGGCGGCGCGGTGGCGCTGGCCAGCGCCTCGCGCGTGCTCATGCTCGAACATGCCGTGTATTCGGTTATCAGCCCCGAGGGTTGCGCCTCGATCCTGTGGCGCACGGCCGAGCGGGCGGCGGACGCGGCCGAGGCGATGAAGGTGACGGCGCAGGATCTGCTGGCGCTCAAGGTGATCGACCGCATCGTGCCCGAGCCGATGGGCGGCGCGCACCGCAGCCCCGAGGCCGCCGCCAAGGCGCTGGGCAAGGTGCTGGGCGAGGAGCTGGACGCGCTGGCCAAGGTGTCGGCCAAGGACATTGTCGCCCGGCGCGAGGAGCGCTTCCTCAAGATCGGCGAAATGTAAGGCTGTAGCCAGCACTCAGGCATTTGGCGGGCGCGGGGGGCAACTCTCGCGCCCGTTTTGCTTGGTGCCGGGCTGGGCGTGGCGCCTGCGCGAAAGGTGTGCTCACGCGAAAAGGGCGGCAGGTTGCCCTGCCGCCCCTTCCACCGTCTGGCTCGCTGCCGATTAGGCGGCGGCGTTGGCGCCCGACATGGCCGACGAGGTGTTGTTGAAGGTGGTCTTGAGCTGGTTGCCCAGGCCGTTCATCGCGGTGATGGCGGCAACGGCGATCAGGGCGGCAATCAGGCCGTACTCGATCGCGGTGGCGCCAGCTTCGTCGCGGAACAGCTTGTTGATGAACTTCATGGTCAGTCTCCGAGTTAGCAGTCTGTACCCGCCCCGCAATTCCCGTCTCACCAGGCGGTAGCTCTCGTTTACGGGGCATGTCTTAACAAACCGTCAGCGGAGCAGTGATTCGTGATGAGTGATGCGTATTGAAGAGGCGGTGTTATTGCCGAATCTTGCCGATTCCGCTCAGAATTTTCCCTGAGGTGAATCTCTAGAAAGGGTTAATGGTGATTTTGGCTAATGGTGCGCCCACGAGGGCCGCACTATGCCTCGGGCAGTCATTCGGCAGGCAAGCGCCCGCGCTGCGCCCGGTGGTTAATTGTGTGAATTGCTGATGGCGGTCTCGACCTGGCTGGAAACATTGTTCCATGTGCCGGTGATGACACGGGCCATGCCGTTGAGCGCGCCCACCATGGCCACGACGATCAGGCAGCACAGGAAGCCGTACTCGACCGCCGAAATACCGCGATCGCAACGCAGCAGTCGGGTAATGAGGCGGATAAGCGGCATGACTGTCCCGATAATGTGGCTTGTCACGGCTCTTGTCGCAAATTGAAGTTAACGAAGCATTTAGTAGCGTCTTGGCGCAAGTCGGGGATGCAAGGGAGGCAATTGGCAATATGATCGTGGTTGTTGCGGTGGCTTTGCTGGACGGGCGGGGGCAGGTCTTGATGCAGCGCCGGCCAAGGGAGCGTCAGCATGGCGGCCTGTGGGAGTTCCCCGGCGGCAAGGTCGAGCCGGGCGAGACGCCTCATGCCGCGGCCCGACGCGAAATGGCCGAGGAACTGGGGGTGGAGCTGGTGCTCGAGGATCTGGAGCCTGTGAGCTTTGCTGCCTTGGCCGATGGCGCGCCCCTGACCATCCTTCTGTTTGCCTGTCGCCGCTGGCAGGGCGAGCCTCAGCCCATCGATGCCGAGGCGATTGCCTGGACCCCTGCGCAGGACATTGCGGGCCTGTCGATGCCCCCGCTCGACTATCCCTTGGCGCGGGCGCTGTGCGGGTGGCTGGCAGGCGCACAGGAAAATTCTGCTTCGGGTCAGAAAAATCGCACTCAGTGAAAATAAGGGGTTGCCAAGGTCAGCACCGACTCCTAAAGGCGCGTCTCCCGAGTGCACCCGTAGCTCAGCTGGATAGAGCATCAGACTACGAATCTGAGGGCCGGACGTTCGAATCGTTCCGGGTGCACCAAATTTCCCAATCGGGAAAGGGACTTGGCCGGAGCAATCCGGTCGCTTGAAATTGGGCACCCGTAGCTCAGCTGGATAGAGCATCAGACTACGAATCTGAGGGCCGGACGTTCGAATCGTTCCGGGTGCACCATTTCAATTTCAGGCAATCAGGGCCGACCCGCAAGGGTGCGGCCCTTTTGCTATGCGCCATCCGCCAGAAAGCAAGGCCGCCCGCTGCGGCCTCAGATTGGCGATATGGCGATCACCTCCAGCGCTTCGTCCTGCCCGTTGAAATCGACCCGCTCGCCAACGCAGGCGCCCATCAGAGCGCGGCACAGCGGCGCGGTAAAGGACAGGCGCCCCGCCGCCGGATCGGCCTCGTCGTGGCCCACAATGGCAATCTGGCGCTGCTTGCCGTTGAGCTTGAAGGCGACGTTGCAGCCAAAGCCCGCAACATCGCCCTGCGCGGGCGGCTGCACCTCGGCGCTGGCCAGGCGCGCCTGCCAGTAGCGCAGGTCGCGCCGGGCGGCGTTGAGCGCCACCTCGTCGCTCAGCGTTGCTATCTGCGCGCCCAGATGCTCCACCTGCGCCCCGATCTGCGCCAGGCCCGCCGGCGTTACCCAATTGGGGCCGGGCGGAATGGGCACCTCGAATTTGGGTTCGAGGTGCTCTTCATCTCCATCGCGGCGAAAGGCGACGCTCACGCGCCCGCGTCCAGCGCCTCGCTGGCCTCCATCCACGCCGCCTCCGCCTCGGCCAGCTCGCTTTCGTGGGTCGAGCGGCGGCGCGACAGGTCGCCCATGGCCAGCTTGGCCAGATCGGCGCGCGCCTGCTTCTCGCCAGCCAGCGCCGCGTCGATGGCGGCGATCTCGGCGGCGATCTTGGCCATGCGGGCCTCGGTCACGGTCACCTGCTTTTTCAGCGCCTTCATCTCCTCGCGCCAGGCGCCGCCGCTCTTGCGCGGCTTGGCCGGCTCGGCGGCCTTGGTGGCGGCTGCCGGCGTGGGCTTGGGCTGGTTGCGGCCCAGCACGAAGTCGATGTAATCCTCCATCGAGCCGTCATAGGGTTCGGCCGCGCCGCCATCGACCAGCACCAGCCGGTCGGCGGTCAGTTCGACCATGTGGCGGTCGTGGCTGATCAGGATCACCGCGCCCTCATAGGCGTTGAGCGCCTGCACCAGCGCCTCGCGCGCGTCGACGTCAAGGTGGTTGGTCGGTTCGTCGAGGATGAGCAGGTGAGGGGCATCGCGCGTGACCAGCGCCAGCGCCAGCCGCGCCCGCTCGCCGCCCGAGAGCGTGCCGATATTGGCGCTGGCCCGGTTGCCCGAAAAGCCGAAGCGGCCCAGCTGCCCGCGCACGGCAAGCGGGGGCTTGCCCTCCATCGCGCGGGCCATCAGCTCGAGCGGGGTCGCGTCGATCTCCAGTTCCTCGACCTGATACTGCGTGAAATAGCCGATCGAGAGCTTGCCGGCGGTGCCCATCGACCCTTCCATGGCCGGCAGCTGCCCGGCGAGCAGGCGGGCGAGCGTGGTCTTGCCGTTGCCGTTGCGGCCGAGCAGGGCGATGCGGTCGTCGGGATCGATGCGCAGGTTCAGCCGGCGCAGGATCGGCGTGTCGCCATAGCCTACCGCCGCCAGGTCGAGGGTGATGAGAGGCGGGCGCAATTCGCCGGGGCTGGGGAAGTCGAAACTGAGCGAGGGGTCCTCGAGCAGCGCGGTGATCGGCTGCATGCGGGCCAGCATCTTGGCGCGCGACTGGGCCTGTTTGGCGGTGCTGGCGCGGGCCGAATTGCGGGCGACGTAATCGGCCAGCTTCTTGCGCTGGGCATCCTGCGCGGCTTGCGCGGCCGCAGCCTGAGCGGCGCGCTCGGCGCGCTGGCGCTCGAACTGGTCGTAGCCGCCCTGATACAGCGTCAATTTGCCGCCCTGCAGGTGGACGATATAGTCGACCACATTGTTCAGCAGATCGCGCTCGTGGCTGATGATGACGATCGTGCCGGAATAGGATTGCAGGAAATTCTCGAGCCACAGCGTTGCTTCGAGGTCGAGGTGGTTCGAGGGCTCGTCGAGCAGTAGCACGTCGGGCGCGGAAAACAGCAGGGCGGCCAGCGCCACGCGCATCTTCCACCCGCCCGAGAAGGAATCGAGCGGCCGCGCCTGCATCTCCTCGTCAAAGCCCAGGCCCAGCAGGATGCGCGCCGCGCGGGCAGGGGCGGTATAGGCGTCGATTGCGATCAGCCGCTCGTGCACGTCCGAGAGGCGCATGATTTCCTCGTCGGTGTGCGAAAGGGCCGTTTCGAGCACCTCGGCCTCGGCCAGCAGGGCGGCGCGTTCGGTATCGGCGGCCACCACC
>DATMUT010000425.1:0-2383 GCA_035563755.1 Novosphingobium sp. | reverse complement strand
AATTGGCCAGACGGCGCCCTGCCGCCACCGGATCGAGGCGCGAGGCCAGCTCCGGGTCCTGCGTGGTGATGCCGGCGGGGTCCTTGCCTTCGTGCCAGTCGTCGTAGGCGCCCGCCTCGGTGCCCAGCTTGGCATATTCGGCGGCCCAGCGCGGGTCGTTGTCGCCCAGCGCCACCAGCGCGGCGGTGCCGATGGCGACGGCGTCGGCGCCCAGCGCCAGCGCCTTGGCGACGTCGGCGCCATTGCGAATGCCGCCCGAGACGATCAGCTGCACCTTGCGATGCATGCCCAGATCCTGCAGCGCCTGCACGGCGGGACGGATGGCGGCGAGGATGGGGATGCCGACATGTTCGATGAACACGTCCTGCGTCGCCGCCGTGCCGCCCTGCATGCCGTCGAGCACGACAACGTCAGCGCCTGACTTCACGGCCAGGGCCACGTCGTAATAGGGCCGCGTCGCGCCAACCTTCACATAGATCGGCTTTTCCCAATCGGTGATCTCGCGCAGTTCCTCGATCTTGATTTCCAGATCGTCGGGCCCGGTCCAGTCGGGGTGGCGGCAGGCCGAGCGCTGGTCGATGCCCTTGGGCAGGGTGCGCATGTTGGCCACGCGGTCGGAAATCTTCTGGCCCAGCAGCATGCCGCCGCCGCCGGGCTTGGCGCCCTGACCGATGACCACCTCGATGGCGTCGGCCTTGCGCAGGTCATCCGGGTTCATGCCATAGCGGCTGGGCAGATACTGATAGACCAGCGTCTGCGACTGGCCGCGCTCCTCGGGCGTCATGCCGCCGTCGCCGGTCGTGGTGCTGGTGCCCGAAATGGTGGCGCCGCGGCCCAACGCTTCCTTGGCCTGCGCCGAGAGCGCGCCAAAGCTCATGCCGGCGATGGTGATGGGGGTTTTCAGATGGATCGGCTTCTTGGCAAAGCGCGTGCCCAGCCACACGTCGGTCGCGCATTTCTCGCGATAGCCTTCGAGCGGATAGCGCGAGACCGAAGCGCCCAGGAACAGCAGGTCGTCGAAGTGCGGCAGGGCGCGCTTGGTGCCGCCGCCACGGATGTCATAGATGCCAGTGGCCGCAGCGCGGCGGATTTCGGCCAGGGTGTGCGGATCGAAGGTCGCCGAGAAGCGCGGCAGCGTCTGGGGGATGTGGGAATTGTCCATCTTCGGCTTCCTCAGTATGCGGACGCGTTGTCGACGTGGAAGTTGTAGAGCGTGCGGCCCGAACCGTAGCGCTTGAAATCCTCTGGCCTGGCGTCGGTCACGCCCGCATCGGCCAGCAGCTTCGTCAGGATCTCGATGTGCTCGGGGCGCACTTCCTTCTCGACGCAGTCGGCGCCCAGGCTTTTCACATCGCCGCGCACGAAGATGCGGGTTTCGTACAGGGAATCGCCCAGAGCCTCGCCCGCGTCGCCCAGCACGACCAGATTGCCCGCCTGCGCCATGAAGGCGCTCATCGGGCCGATCGAGCCTTTGACGACGATGTCGATGCCCTTCATCGAGATGCCGCAGCGCGCCGAGGCATTGCCGTCGATGACCAGCAGACCGCCATGCGCGGTGGCGCCGGCCGCCTGGCTGGCGTCGCCCTTCACATGCACGCGGCCCGACATCATGTTCTCGGCCACGCCCACGCCGGCATTGCCATGCACGATGATGGTGGCCTGCTGGTTCATGCCTGCGCAGTAATAGCCGGCATGGCCATCGATCTCGATGGTGACCGGCGCGTTGACGCCGGCGGCAATGGCGTGCGCGCCTTCGGGGTTGGTCACGTGCCAGTGGGTTTCGTTGGTGTCGGCGCCCAGCTTGTGGAGGGCAGCGTTCAGGTCACGCTTGGACGTGACGGCAAGGTCGACAGCAGGCATCAGTTGCGCTCCCAGACATAGGCACGGGCGGGTTCGGGTTCGAAGACGCGGGCGTTCTCGATGCCGGGCAGGCCGACCAGCGCGCGATATTCCGAACCGAAAGCGACATATTGGTCGGTCTCGGCCATGACGGCAGGCTTGCACGAGATGGGGTCGCGCATCACGGCAAAGCCGTTCTCGGTGCCGATGACGAAGGTGTAGAAACCGTCCAGATCGTTCAGGCCCGCCTCGAGCGCGGCGGTCAGGCTGTCGCCCTCGCGCAGACGCCAGCTGATGTAGCCGGCGGCCACTTCGCTGTCGTTGTCGGTGGCAAAGGTCAGGCCTTCGTGCTCGAGCTTGCGGCGCAGGCTGCGATGGTTCGACAGCGAGCCGTTATGCACCAGGCACTGGTCGAGCCCGGTCGAGAAGGGGTGCGCGCCATCGGTGGTGACGGCGCTTTCGGTGGCCATGCGGGTGTGGCCAATGCCGTGCGTGCCGGCCATGGCGGGCAGGGCGAAGCGGTCGGCGACCTCCTCGGGCAGGC
>DATMUT010000424.1:0-3680 GCA_035563755.1 Novosphingobium sp. | reverse complement strand
TGGTGGCGGTGCTGGGCGAACCGGGCTGGGCCGAACTGTTTGGCGCCGACGCGCTGGCCGAGGCGCCGATTGCCGCGCTGGTGGGCGAGCAGGTGATTTCGGGCACGATCGACCGGCTGCTGATCTCGCCCACGCGCATCCGCCTGGTCGATTTCAAGACCGCGCGGCGGGTGCCGGCCGATGCCTCGCGCGTGCCGGTGGCCATCTTGCGCCAGATGGCCGCCTATTCGGCAGCCCTGTCGGCCGCCTATCCGGGGCGGGCTATCGAGGCGGCGGTGCTTTATACGCAGGCGCCGCGCTTGATCGAGATACCCGCCGACATGCTCGAGACGCACAAGCGCGCCTTGGCCCCCGCGCAGGAAAGTTTGGCGCTCTAAGAGTTGCGCCTCGCCCCCGAGCCCCTATTTTGGAAGCCAATTTACAGGAGTTTGCCGCATGGCCACCATCAAGGTTACCGATTCGAGCTTTGCCACCGATGTTCTGGGCGCCGACAAGCCGGTGCTCGTCGATTTCTGGGCCGACTGGTGCGGCCCCTGCAAGATGATCGGCCCGGCTCTCGAGGAAATCAGCGAAGAGCTGGCCGAGAAGGTGACGATCGCCAAGGTCGACATCATGGAGAACACCGAGATCGCCGGCAAGTATGGCGTCCAGTCGATCCCGTATCTGGTGCTGTTCAAGGATGGCGAGCCGGTGGCCAACAAGCTGGGCGCCGCCCCGAAGAGCCAGCTCAAGGGCTGGATCGAAGGCGCGCTGTAAGCTTTTGAAACAGTGGGTGGGGCCGGTCCTTGAACAGTGGCCGGCCCTCGACCTGCGTTACGTGTCCATTTCTTGCAGTCGCCGGGCCAGCTGATCCCACAGCGCCGGGCTGGCAGCGCCGATCAGGCCGCGCCGGTCCTCGTCCACGCGATAGGGCGTGCCATCAAAGCGCGCCGCCTTGCCGCCCGCCTCGTTCAGGAACAGGACGCCGGCGGCATGGTCCCACGCCAGCGTGCGCTCGAACACCGAGACATCGTTGATGCCGACCGCCAGGCGCGGATATTGCTCGGCCGCGCAGCGCGGGATGTCGACCATCGTGTAGTGCGGCGCAATGTGGTTCTGGATCGCCGCGCGCCGGGCCGGATCGGCAAAGATCACCGATATGGCGGCGATGGGCGGGGTTTCGCCGCTGGTGCGGGCGTGCAGCCGCTCGCCGTCCATGAAGGCGCCTTCGCCGCGCCGGGCATGGCAGAAGCGGCCCGAAAGCACATCGTAAATCCACCCGCCAATGGTCTCGCCGCCCTGGCTGAGCGCCACGAGAATGCCGAAAGGCGGGCGGCCGGCGGCAAAATTGTTCGTGCCGTCGAGCGGGTCGATGATCCAGCACAGATCGCTGCCCAGCCGCGAGAGGATGGCAGGGTCGGCATGGGCCGCCTCCTCGCCCACGATGGCCGCCTCGGGCAGGATGCGCGCCAGCCCCTCGGCCAGCATCGCTTCGCTCTCCTTGTCGGCAATGGTCACCACGTCGTCGGCCGCCTTCTCGACGATGTCGGCGGCGGCAAGGTGCTGGTAACGCGGGCGAATGGCGCGTTCGGCCGCGCCCTGCATCACGTCGTGAACGGCTTCGGACAATGTATCGGTCATGGCGCCCTCAGGTCAGCGGGATGGCGACGTACTGGAAACCGGGGCGCGCCCGCACGGCCTCGTACCAGCGGCGCACATGGGGCACATCGGCGCGGGCAAAGCCCAGCGTGAACCAGGTGTAGGCATAGGTGCCCATGGCGATGTCGGCTATGCCCAGCGCCTTGCCCGAGAGGAAGGGCTGCCCGGCCAGCGCGCTGTCGAGGATGGCCATCAGCGCATTGGTGCCCTCGACCGTGCGCTCGATTTTGGCGGCGTCGCGGTCGGGTTCGGCCACGCGGACCATTTGCAAAAAGCCATCGCGCTGCGCGTCGGCAAAGGTGAACTGCCAGTCCAGCCACTTGTCGGCCTGCGCCCGCGCGCGGGCATCGCCCGCCCACAGATGCGGCGCATGTGCATCGGCAATGTAGCGCAGGATGGCGTTCGATTCCCACAGCCAGAAGTCGCTCTCCTCGATCGAGGGCACCAGCCGGTTGGGGTTCTTGGCCAGATAGGCGTCGGTATAGCCGAATTTGCCGCCAATATCGTGGCGCTGCCATTCCAGCCCCGCCTCGCAGGCGGCCCACACCACCTTCTTGACGTTATGCGAGTTCAACCGGCCCCAGATGGTCAGCATGGGTGTCAGCTCCTGCCCGTCACGAACGATAATCGGCGTTGATCGAGATGTAGCCATGCGTGAGGTCGCAGGTCCACACCGTCGCGCGGCCATCGCCCAAGCCCAGGTCGACCTCGATGCTGATGTCCTGCCCGCGCAGGTGCTCGGCCACGGGCGCCTCGTCATAGTCGGCCAGCGGCTGGCCGTCGCGCGCGGCCCACACCCCGCCAAAGCCGATCGAAAGCTTGTCGCGGTCTGCCGGTTCGCCCGCCTTGCCCACGGCCATGACCACGCGGCCCCAGTTGGCGTCCTGACCGGCGATGGCGGTTTTCACCAGCGGCGAATTGGCGATGGCCAGCCCCACCTTGCGCGCGCTGGCGTCAGACACCGCGCCCGAAACCGAGACGGCAATGAACTTTTGCGCGCCTTCGCCATCGCGCACCACCAGATGCGCCAGCTGGCGGCACACATCTCCAAGAGCCGCGGCAAAGGCGTCGGCGCCCTCGCAGCCCTCGCAGTTGATGATGGTGTTGCCCGCCTTGCCCGTGGCAAAGGCCATGACCGTGTCGCTGGTCGAGGTGTCGCTATCGACCGTGATGCAGTTGAACGTCTCGTCGGCGGCCTTGGTCAGCAGCTCTTGCAGGAAGGCCGGGTTGATGGCGGCATCGGTGAAGATATAGCCCAGCATCGTGGCCATGTCGGGCGCGATCATGCCGCTGCCCTTGATGATGGCCGAGAAGGTCACGGTCTTGCCGCCCACGATGGCCGTGGCCGTGGCGCCCTTGGCAAAGGTGTCGGTGGTGCCGATGGTGTTGGCCGCATCCTGCCAGTCGCAGGGCTGGGCGGTCAGCGCGGCCTCGACGCCGGCCTTGGCCTTGTCCTTGGGCAGCGGCACGCCGATCACCCCGGTCGAGGAGACGAACACCTGCTCGCGCGCGCAGCCCAGATGGCCGGCCACCTGCTCCATGATCTGCTCGACCGCCTCGCGGCCGCGATAGCCGGTGAAGGCGTTGGAATTGCCCGCGTTGACGATGAGCGCGCGGGCCTTGCCCTGCTTCACGTTGGCGCGGCCCAGCTCCACCTCGGACGAGCAGCACACGTTGCGGGTGAAAACGCCCGCAACGGCCGTGCCCTCGGCCAGTTCGACATAGGTGAGGTCGCAGCGGCCCCAGTCCTTGTAGCCGGCGCGGGCGACGCGCGGCGTGGCGCCGGCAATCGCGGGCAGGGCGGGAAACGGCGAGGCGAGCGGAGAGATGGCGTCGGACATGGGGCAGGGGGTTAGCGGCTTGGGCGGGGCGGTTCAACCCGGCTAAACGCGCGTGGTGGATGATTGCCAGGCGGGCTGGACGTGGCGTTGCGGCGAACCTATATCGGTTGGCCATGATCCGCCTGCTGCTCACCTTGCTGGCCTTGATGTCGGGGCTGGCCGTTGCCAGTGGCCCCGCCTCGGCCTGTGCTTGCGGCGGGG
>DATMUT010000423.1:0-3409 GCA_035563755.1 Novosphingobium sp. | reverse complement strand
CATCCGTGCATCCTGCCCCCTTGCATCTGGGGCAGGCCAGCCAGCTGCCCGCCTCGCCCGAGGCGGCCGTGCTCGACTATGTGCCCAATCCGAGGGCGCAATCGCTGTATCTGGTGCGTTTTGCCGCGCCCGAGTTCACCTCGCTGTGCCCGGTCACGGGCCAGCCCGACTTTGCGCATCTGGTCATCGACTATGCGCCGGGCGAGACGATTGTTGAGTCGAAATCGCTCAAGCTGTTTCTGGGGGCCTTTCGCAATCACGCCGGTTTTCATGAGGATGTGACCGTTGGCATAGGCCAGCGCCTGTTCGACGAGATGGCTCCGAAATGGCTGCGTATTGGCGGCTACTGGTATCCGCGCGGGGGCATTCCCATCGACGTGTTCTGGCAATCTGGCCCGGCGCCGGCGGGCCTGTGGGTGCCCGATCAGGGCGTGGCCTCCTATCGCGGCCGAGGCTAGGGGCTTTTCGTGGGCAGGTCGCGGGACATTGGCCCGACGCGCGAGGGCAAGATGCTGTTTGGCCGCCCTTTGCGTGGCCTTCGTCACACGAATGTAACACACGTCGAGAATGGCCCGCACGAGAACCGCGCGGCCGAGAGCTTTGCTGAGCGCGAAACGCCGGCGCACAACGTGTCGGCGCAGGGCGGGCCAGCACAGTGTGTGCCAGTACAGGGCGCGCCAGTACAGAAGGGCGAGACGATGACTACGGCCACCACCGACCTCAAGCCATTGGGCGAGATCACCGACCGCTTCTTCAACCGCGAACTGTCGTGGCTGGCCTTTAACCAGCGCGTGCTGGCCGAGGCACGCAACGAGAGCTATCCGCTGCTCGAACGGCTGCGCTTCCTGTCGATCTCGGGCAACAATCTCGACGAATTCCTGATGGTGCGCGTGGCCGGCCTTGCCGGGCAGGTGCGCCGCCAGATCGAGGAGATCTCGATCGACGGGCGCTCGCCCGCGCAGGCGCTGGGCGCCATCCGCGAGGAAGTGGTCCGGCTTGATGCGCGCCAGCAGGAGATCTGGCGCGAATTGCGCGGCGCGCTGGCCGACCAGAACATCTACATCGCCGACGAGAGCGCCAGCCCCAGCAGCCGCAAGCTGAACAGCGAGCAGGCGCGCTGGCTGCGCGACTATTTCAACGAGCGCATCCTGCCGGTCATCACGCCTCAGGCGATCGACCCGGCGCACCCGTTCCCGTTCATCACCAATGGCGGCATGGGCATACTGATGAACCTCATCCGCCTGGCCGACAGTGCACCGGTGATGGAGATGGTGCTCATTCCGGCGGCCCTGCCGCGCTTCATCCGCCTGCCGGGCGACGAGGGTGTATACATCAGCATCGAGGATGCGATCTGGCGCAATGCCGATTCGCTCTTCCCCGGCTTCGAGGTGCTGGGCCACGGCGTGTTCCGCGTGCTGCGCGACAGCGACATCGAGATCGAGGAGGATGCCGAGGATCTGGTGCGCTATTTCCGCACCGCCATCCAGCGGCGCCGGCGCGGCAGCGTCATCATGCTGCAACTGCAGGGCGAGGTGGACCCGGCGGCCGAGCAGCTGCTGCGCAACCATCTGCGGCTCGACCATGCCATCGTCATCAAGTCGGCCGGCCTTGTGGGCATGAACGGCCTGTCGGCGCTGGTCGAGGAGAACCGGCCCGAGCTCAAGTTCGAACCCTATTCGCCGCGCTATCCCGAGCGTATCCTCGAGCATGACGGCGACATCTTTGCCGCCATGCGCGAGAAGGATCTGGTCGTCCACCACCCCTACGAGAGCTTCGAGGTGGTGATCGACTTCCTGCGTCAGGCAGCGGCCGACCCCGACGTGATCGCCATCAAGCAGACGTTGTATCGCGCGGGCAAGCAGTCGGCGATCATCAACGCGCTGTGCCAGGCGGCCGAGGCGGGCAAGAGCGTGACCGCCGTGGTCGAGCTGAAGGCCCGCTTCGACGAGGAGCAGAACCTGCACTGGGCCAGCCAGCTGGAACGCGCGGGCGTGCAGGTCATCTATGGCTTCGTCGACTGGAAGACGCATGCCAAGGTCAGCATGGTCGTGCGCCGCGAGGCCGATGCCTATCGCACCTATTGCCACTTCGGCACGGGCAATTACCACCCGATCACGGCGCGCATCTATACCGACCTGTCCTATTTCACGGCAGACCCGGCCATCGGGCGCGACGCGAACCAGATTTTCAACTTCATCACCGGCTATGTCGAGCCGCGCCGCACCTCGCTGCTGGCCGTGGCGCCGGTGGCCCTGCGCGAGCGGCTGTATGGCTGCATCGACCGCGAGATCACCAATGCGCGCGCGGGCAAGCCGGCGCAGATCTGGGGCAAGCTCAATTCGCTGACCGATTCCGCGCTGATCGACCGCCTGTACGAGGCCAGCCGCGCCGGGGTCGAAATCACGCTGGTGGTGCGCGGCATCTGCTGCCTGCGCCCCGGCATTCCCGGCCTGTCCGAGAACATCCGCGTCAAATCGATCATCGGGCGTTTTCTGGAGCATTGCCGCATCTGGGCCTTTGCCGGCGGGGCGGCGCTGCCCAACCCGCGCGCCCGCGTGTTCATTTCCAGCGCCGATGGCATGAGCCGCAACCTGGACCGCCGCGTCGAGGTGTTGGTGCCGATCCGCAACAAGACCGTGCACGATCAGGTGCTCGACCAGGTAATGATGGCCAATCTTCTCGATACCGAACAAAGCTGGCTGCTGAGCAGCGATGGCACCTATGCCCGCGCCGAGCGGGGCGAGACGCCGTTCAACCTGCACCGCTATTTCATGACCAACCCGTCGCTTTCGGGGCGGGGCGGGGCGCTGGCCTCGGGGCGCAAGGTACCCAAGCTGGCGCTGCGCCGGGGCGGCGCATGACCGTGATGGAAAAGCTGCAGGCCGATACGCGCGACGATCTGCGGGCGATCATCGACATCGGTTCGAACACGGTGCGCATGGTCATCTATGCCGGGCCGCCGCGCGCGCCCACGGTGCTGTTCAACGAGAAGGTGACGGCGCGGCTGGGCAAGGGCGTGGCCGAGGATGGGCGCCTCTCGCCCAAGTCGCGGGCAACCGCGCTGGCGGCGTTGTCGCGCTTTGCGCTGCTGCTGCGGCTGCATGGCGTGCGCGATGTGCGCACCGTGGCCACGGCCGCCGCGCGCGATGCCAGCGATGGCGCTGCCTTTCTCGACGAGGTGCGCGCGCTGGGCCTCACGCCGCGCCTGCTTTCGGGCGAGGAGGAGGCGATTGCCTCTGCCCATGGCGTGCTGGCGGGTTTTCCGGGGGCGCGGGGCATCGTGGGCGACCTTGGCGGGGGCAGTCTCGAGCTGATCGACATCGATGGCACGGGCTGCACGCATGGGGTCAGCCTGCCGCTGGGCACGCTGCGCCTGCCGGCCCTGCGCGCCGAAGGCCCGACCAAATTC
>DATMUT010000422.1:0-2565 GCA_035563755.1 Novosphingobium sp. | reverse complement strand
GATTCGCTGGCCACCACCATCAGCGCGCTGGGCCTGCCCATCGACAGGCTGGTGCATCCGGTGCTGGCCGCGGTGCGCGATGGCGCGGGGCAACTGGTCGCGCTGCCGGCCACAGGCTCGGCCGGGGCGGCGGGCGCGGCGCTCGAATCGGTCATCTATCTGGAAACCGGCCGGGGCGATGCACATGCCCAGGCCCACCTTGCCCGCGAGATCGCCGCCACCATGGCCGACGTGCGCGCCGCCGTGCACGACTGGCCAGCCATGCGCGCGGCCATCGAGAACGACGCTGCCGCCCTTGCCCGCATGGACCGGTCCGAGGGCGCGATGCTGCTGCGCTGGCTGGGCGGTGGCATGCTGACGCAGCTGGGCCATGCCCGCATCCCGCGCGGCGGCCACGCCGACGAGCAAGGGCTGGGCATCTGCCGCGATGGGGTGGACAACCTGCTCTCGCCTGCGGCCCACGCGCGGGCACTGGCCTATTTCGATGCCTTTGCCGCCACCGGCGGGGTGGGGCGGCTGCCGCTGGTGGTCAAGTCGAACCGCTTTGCCCGCGTGCACCGCCGCGTCCCGCTCGACCTGTTCATCGTGCCTGTCATCGAGGCAGGCGTGGTCATTGCCCTGTCGGTGCATGTGGGCGTGTGGACGAGCGCTGCCCTTGCCGCGCCGCCATCGCAAGTGCCCGTGCTGCGCCGCCAGTTCGAGGCGCTGACCGGCAAATTCGGCTTTTCGGTGGAGGGCCATGCCGGCAAGGTGCTGGCCCATGCGCTGACCAGCCTGCCCCACGACCAGATCATCGCCCTTGACGATGCCGACCTTGAACGGGTGGCGCTGGCCATGATGAGCCTGATCGACCGGCCTCGCCCGCGTCTGGCGCTGGTGGCAGCGCCGCTGGGCGGGCAGCTCAATGCGTTTGTGTGGCTGCCGCGCGATGCGCTGGCCACGCGCGTGCGCCTCGACATAGAGCGCATGCTGACCGAGGCTGCCCATGCCCGCGTGCTCGACTGGAGCCTTGAGGTCGACGGGTCGGATCTGGCGCAATTGCGTTTCGTGCTGACCCTGCCCGAAGGCGAAGCCCGCCCCCACCTGCCCGACGAGGCCGCGCTTGACGCGCAGCTTTGCATGATGCTGCGCGGCTGGGGCGATGCGGTCGAGGCCGAGATTGCCCGGCACGAGGAGCCGGGGCGCGCGGCCGCCCTTGCCGCCCGCTATGCCGAGGCGTTTCCGCCGGCCTACCGCGCCTTCTATGGCCCGGCCGAGGCGGCCATCGATATTGCCCGCCTGCGCCGGCTGGCAGGCCCGGGCGAGGAGGAGGGCCAGGGCGGCCATGCCCACCTGCGCGGCGTGCGCCTGCATCGGCTGCCGGGCGACGGGCCGGGGCGCATGCGGCTCAAGCTCTATCAGCGCCGGTTTGGCAGCGGGGACGGCGCGGAGTCGGGGAAGGCGCCGGGCGATCTGGTGCTTTCCGAAGTGGTCCCCGCGCTCGAGAACTTTGGCCTCAAGGTGATCGACACCATCCCCACGCGACTTGAACAGCGGCGCGGGCAGAAACAGGAAGTGCTGGGCACGATCCACGACGTGGTGATCGCCCTGCCCGAAGTGCAGGGTTCGAACCCGCAGGAGGGCGCCCAGAGCGCCGCCATCATCGGCCACACGCCCATCATCGAGGACGCGCTGGCCGCCGTGCTGAACGGCGAGGGCGAGGATGACCCGTTCAACCGGCTGATCGTGGGGGTCGGCCTGTCCGCGCGCGAGGCCAACTGGCTGCGCGCGCTCTACCGCTATCTGCGCCAGGCGGGCATGAGCTATGGCATAGCCACCGCCGTCGATGCGCTGATGCGGGCGGGCCAGGTGACGCTGGCGCTGGTCGACCTGCTGCGCGCGCGCCACCAGCCGGGCATTACCGACCGGCAGGCCATGGAGGATGAGGCCGAAGCGGGCATTCGCGACGGGCTGGCCGGTGTTGCCGGCATCAACGACGACCGCCTGCTGCGCGCCTTCCGCGCGGTGGTCATGGCCATTTTGCGCACCAACGCCTTTGCGCCCCCCGCGCGCGAGGCGCTGGCCTTCAAGCTCGATTCTTCGGCGGTGCCCGGCCTGCCCCGCCCCGTGCCCTGGCGCGAGGTTTTCGTCTATTCGCCCCGCGTCGAGGGCATTCACCTGCGCGCGGGGCCGGTGGCGCGCGGCGGCCTGCGCTGGTCCGACCGGCGCGACGACTATCGCACCGAGATACTGGGCCTGATGAAGGCGCAGCGGGTGAAGAACGCCGTCATCGTGCCCACCGGCGCGAAAGGCGGCTTTTACCCCAGGCAATTGCCCGACCCGGTGCGCGACCGCGACGGCTGGGCCGCCGAGGGGCGCGCGGCCTATCAGGTCTTCATCCGCGCGCTGCTCTCGCTCACCGACAATATCGAGGGCGGGCAGGTGGTCCATCCCGAGGGGCTGGTCATCCGCGATGGGCAGGACCCCTATTTCGTCGTCGCCGCCGACAAGGGCACCGCCACCTTTTCCGACACCGCCAACGCGCTGGCCGCCGACCACGGCTTCTGGCTGGGCGATGCCTTCGCC
>DATMUT010000421.1:0-3194 GCA_035563755.1 Novosphingobium sp. | reverse complement strand
TGGAGGATCTCAACCAGATCGAGCGGGTGCAGCGCGCCTATGGCTATTTTGTCGACAAGGCGCAGTGGACGCAATTGTCCGAGCTGTTCGCGCAGGATGCCACGCTCGAGATTGGCGGCAAGGGCATCTTCACCGGCAAGGCGCGCGTGCTGGAATACATGCACTCCGCCTTTGGCCCCGACGGCATTCGCGAGGGGATGCTGATCAACCACATGCAGTTCCAGACCATTCCCGATGTGGCGCCCGATGGCGTGCACGGCTTCATCCGCGCCCGCGCCTTCGTGATGAGCAATGGCGGTTGGGGCCTGCCGTTATACGAAAACGCCTTCGTGAAAGAGAATGGCGTGTGGAAGATCAGCCGACTGACCGGCCCTTTCGCCATGTATGCCGGGTGGAGCGGGTGGAAGACCAACGCCGTGCCCAACACCTGGCCCGACAAGTTCGAGCCCGCGCCCGACCTGCCGCCCTCGACGGTCTATCTCACCTATCCGGCCTATTACATCGTGCCGTTCCATTACCCTCACCCGGTTACAGGGCGGGTGTTCCGGCCGGCAACCGGGCCGGTGGGCGCCTATCAGGCCCCGCCCGGCACGCCCGAGGAGGAGCGCGCGCTGACGACCGGCCAGATCGGGCGGAACGCCAACAGCCGATAAGGCCGGACTTGCATGACGCGCCCGCCAGCGCCAATGGGCGTGCATGCGCATTGCTCTTTTTGAACCCGAAATCGCTGGAAACGTGGGCGCCATCCTGCGCCTTGGCGCCTGTCTTGGCGCGGCTGTCGACCTGATCGAGCCGATGGGTTTTGTGTGGGACGACAAGCGCGTGCGCCGCGCGGCGATGGATTACATCGACCACGTCGAAATTACCCGGCACGCCAGCTTTGACGCCTTCAGGGCAACGATCGGCCCAAGCAGGCTGGTGCTGTTCACGACCAAGAGCAGTCAGTCGATTTACGACTTCACGTTCAAGGCCGACGATGTGCTGCTGTTCGGCAAGGAAAGCGCCGGCGTTCCCACCGAGATCGCGCAGGCTTGCGACGGGCGCGTGCGCATTCCCATGCGGCCTCAGGTGCGCTCGATGAACCTGGCCTCATCGGCAGCGCTGGCCCTCGGCGAAGCGCTGCGCCAGACCGGCAGCCTGCCGGGGTGAGCCACCTTTGCCGGGCAAAAGCGGCTCACCCCTGACGGGTCAGATCACGCCTTAGCCCTCTTGGCTACCTGCCGGTTCGGGCTGGCTCTTTTTGGGCCTTCCGCGCTTGGCGGGCGCAGGAGCGGCAACGGCCTCCTCGGCCAATGCCGCTTTGGGCTTGCGGCCGGGCCGCTTGGCTTTCACCTCGATTGCCGGTGCCTCGGGCGCTGCTGCCTCTGGCTTGCGCGATACGGCGCGCTTTGCCGGCTTGGCCTCCGGCTCTGCGACCAGTTCTGCCGGCTCGGCCTCCGCTTTGCGGCCAAGCCCCAGCCTGACGGCGATCTCGCGGCGAGCGGCAGCGTAATTTTCGGCCACCATCGGGTAATCGGCCTTCAGGCCATAGCGCTGACGATATTCGTCGGGCGTCAGGCCATGTTGCGCCAGATGCCGCTTGAGCGACTTGAACTTGCGCCCGTCGATCAGGCTGACCAGATAATCCGCCTTGACCGAAGAACGCACCGGAACAGCAGGCTCGAACGTCGCGACTTCAGGCTCGGGCTCGTCCTTTTGGCCCAGCGACGCGAGCGCGGCATGCGTGTTGCGCAGAACCGCAAGCACATCCTGCGCGTCAGGATTCACATTGGGATTTTGCAGCCAGGCAATCGTTATCTCGCTGGCAAAGGCAATAAAATCGATGCCGCTTTCCGTGCTGTTCTCGGCCATGGAATCCCTCATTGGATGAAGGAGGCAATGGTTACGTCAGCAAAATCTATTCGTCAAATATTACCCAAACAGACGCAAAATCGTCTTCATGCCTTCATGGCCCACGACCCGCGATTTATTGCCAAAAGGTATAATCGCATACATTTTCCGCAGAACACGCCCCGCAGGCCGGCACGCCAAATGCAACAAGGCCCGGCTGCTGCCAGCCAGGCCTTGCGCGACATCCGCCCTCGGGCAACCCTAGCGCGGCAGAACCCGCGTCAGCGCGCGCGCGCCCGGCGACAAAGGCACCGCTCCATCGAACAGCGCGTTCTGATTGACCATGCGGCCATAATATTCGCGGGTCCGGTCGCCATCCATACCCACATTGCTCGCCTCGATGGTGGCGCCGGCATAGGCGCCGCTCGTGTTGCTCAGCACGATCACGTCGGCCCGCCCCATATTAGCCTGCCCCGCGGTCGAATATGTCACAACCGAAAGGCCGGCATTGGCGGTAAGTGCGAACTTGCTGCCAGACCTGAAAGCATCGACCGCCTTGTGGTTCATCAGCAGGAAGATGATCGAGCCGCCCGTGGCGCCAATCTGCGGCCCAACGCTCAGCCCGCCAAAGTTATAGAAGGCAGGCGAGGTCCAGTCCTGGCCGTGGCGCACGGTCACCACGCCAGCGCCGCCCTTGCCGCCAATGATGAAGCCGGCCTTGCCATATTCGGGCACGATATACATGCCGCGCGCCATGCCCATGAAGCGTGCCTTGCCCCCGTCGCGGCGCATCTCCATCACCACCGAGGCGGCCTTGTCGACCAGTTTCTGGGGGCCGTGGGCCTGGTCGCTACGCGCTGCGGCATAGCGCGCCTGCGCGGCAACGGGGCCCGAAATGGCCAGCGCGACAACGCTGAGCGAGGCCAGGGTGCGGGCGATCGATCGCTGGATCATCTTGAAGCATCCTTGTGTGACGTGTTGTGCGAACCCTGTGGCATGCCTTGCCATGCCAGCCCTTGTAAAACGGCGGGCCGGGGGCGTTGTTCCGTAACGCCCCCTGGGGGCCTAAACGCCACAAACCGCTCGCATCACACGTTTAATACACCCATTCCGTCTCGCGCCCACCAATCCTGACCTTGCGGGTAAAATGTAGCTTCCACAAAGGCTTGGGCAGGCTTTTGGCAAAGGCCTCGACATCTGCGTTCAGCCTGGCCGCCTCTGCCGGGCGTCCAGCCGAAATGTCATTCTTCTCCCAGGGGTCGTCGGCCAGATCATACAGGTGGGTCTGGTGCCAATCGTCCGATCGCCACAGTTTGAGCTGGCCCTGCCGCGCAGCAAAAACCGGCGCCTGCCCCCAAACCAGC
>DATMUT010000420.1:0-2775 GCA_035563755.1 Novosphingobium sp. | reverse complement strand
GGGTCCGACCAGTCTGCGCCTGCCGGTTCGGTCGCCCAGAGCGCCACTGCCTCCAGCACTGGCGCGAACGCGGGATCGGTGCGGCGGAGCACGGGCAGCGCCACGTCCGGCGACAGCATCAGCGCGGCCAGCGCCAGATCGTTGTTCCGCCCGGCATATTCGATGCGCAAGCATCCGGCGACCGTCTGGCCCACGGGGGGCTTCGTACATCCCCGCATCTGCTTCAGCACATCGCGTTGGGCGGCCAGTTCGTTGGAAGCGCCGAACCCGAATGCGCTCATTCGGTCCAGTGCAAAGAGCGTCGCCATCGTGCGATCGGCGGCGGCCAGATCAGGCGTGGCGCAGATCACCTGCTCGATGCCCGTGTTGGTGGCTGCGCAGGCGAAACTGGGGGGCGTGGGGGCGTTCGCAACCGGCGCGGCGCGTGCGAGCGCCATCAGCCCACCGAGCACGACCAGCAGCGCAGTCAACCATTGCCATTTGCGTGCCCGGACCATCTCCTCCATCCTCCCTTGCTCCCGCCCCATATGGCGCATCGACAAGATCGCATAGCCGGGAAACGGCTGGAGCAAGGCGCAGATCATACGCCGACCTACGAGCGATGAATGGATGACAGCTGCGGCAACCAAACGCGAGGCAGCGAACGTCTGCTCTGAAGGGCGGGAGCGCGCATGGGGATCGGTCAAAACCAGCCCAGACAGCAATGTAGACGTCTCGCGCCGATCTTTCTACCCTTTGCGCCAGGTTCACGCTGCATTGCACACGCAAGGTGCTCGACCGCATCAAATCGGATAGCGTCCCGCCGGTCACAGGCGATGCTCTGCTGGGCAACTGGTATGTCACGGCGCTGCTTTGGAGGCCGCAAGTGGCGTTGCTGATTTCCGAGCGGACCTTGCTGCCGGTCTTGATACCACTGGCGCCGGCCGCGACACTGGGCAGGCGCTTCCCAGACCATCTTGCACAGGTCCTTCGGGCACATGGCGTTCCCGCCGAATGGGTCGCGCAGGAAATCTGGCGCATGGGCAGCGCGGTCTATGCCAAGACGGCCAATCGCAGGCTGCTGGGCATGCTCAACCAGTTCTCGTTTTAAATCGCCGGACAGGGCGCTGCATGCGCCGGTCAACGGGGGCGTCTGCGCGTCGCACGGTGAACCATGCAGCCACCCCGGCTTCGCTCAGCGTTCCGCCGGCGAGCGCGAGGACCATACCAACCGCTTCTTCTGGCACGAAGGCGATGCGCACATCATTCGAGGCCAAGAACAGGCGTGCCAGCATCCATGCGGTGGGCTTGTTGCCGTCGGTGAAGGGATGGTTGCGCGCGACGTCATAGGCATAGGCTGCCGCCAGTGCACAGAGGTCGGTCTCGCCATAGGCCCACTGATTACGCGCCCGAGCCAGCGCCAAATCCAGCCCCGCAGCGTCGCGCACGCCGATCGGGCCGCCATGCTCGGCCAGTTGACGGTCGTGGATGGCAAGGGCAAGGTCGGTCTCGATCCAGACCGGTTCGGAATTCTCGCTCACGCTATTAGGCCAGCACGCGCAGGATGTCCCTGTCCTCGCGCATGATCTGCTCGGCCAGCGCCATCTTGGCTACGAAGGCGGGATCGGCGGCGGTAATCCGGATGCCGTCGGGCGTTTCCGAGACGTACAACGTGTCGCCCACGCCCACGCGCAGCTTTGCGAGCAGTTCCTTGGGCAGGACGACACCGGCGGAGTTGCCGATCTTGGTCATCTTGAGGCGGGCGTTCATACCAAAGTTATAACATGCGACGTTCTCAAGAGGCGTACCCTGACGCCGGCCATGTCGGCCATCAGGAGAAGCACAATGGGACATTCAGGTTTGGGCCCCGCCGTACATGAACGGCGTCCTTGGAACGCCGGCCAGAACGTCGGGCCGAAGCGCCCGCTCAGGCCCGCGCGACATCTGGGCGATCCACTTCTATCTCGATGAGCACAAGCGATTACGCGATCGCGCACTGTTCGACCTTGCCATCGACAGCAAATTGCGCGGGTGTGACCTTGTCAAACTGCGCATCGGTGACTTGGTCAGCGGTCCGCATATCTGCAACCGCGCGACCGTGGTCCAGCAGAAGACCGGGTTGCCGGTTCAATTCGAGATCATGGCGGAGGCCCGCAAAAGCCTGCTCGCCTGGCTCGAACAACGGCAGGGTTTGGTGAAGGATTTCGTGTTTCCAAGCCGGATCGACTACATGGGCCACATCAGCACCCGTCAATACGCTCGTCTGCTCGACGAGTGGATATCGACGGTCGGCCTCGACAAACGTGAATAGGGCCCCCACTCCCTGCGTCGGACCAAGGCCGCGCTGATCTACAAGGCGACGGGCAACCTGCGCGCCATCCAGATCCTGCTTGGCCATACCAACATCGAGGATACCGTGCGGTACCTGGGCGTCGATGTCGATGACGCCCTGACATTGTCCGAACGAACCGAAGTTTGAAGGCTATGCTGGCCCATCAGCGGATTGGTGGGTCAGCTATTTCGCCTAAACCTAGGGCAGGTTCTGACCGAGGTGATGCACCGTGTGAATGGCCGCCTTCAGGGCCCTCCCCGTCGCTTCTCGCCCGCCCAACGGTGTCAGGGGCGGCGATTGGCGATCAGCCATTGGATCTGCTTTGCGCCTTCGGGCGTGGCGGGGTTGTAGACCATCAAATGGAGGTCGGACCGTCCTTCGACCGCGAAGGTCGAGAATTCCAGTTCGATCGGGCCTATTTCCGGGTGACGCATGCGTTTGGTGCCCTCGCCATGTGCGGCGAT
>DATMUT010000419.1:0-9923 GCA_035563755.1 Novosphingobium sp. | reverse complement strand
GTTCAGGATGAGCGAGGAGGCCGGGTTTTGCAGGCCATAGCCAAGGCCAATGAGCAGCGAGGCGGCGATGGCAATATCGAGCCGCGCCAGCGAAAGCAGCAGCAGCCCCGCCGCAAAGAGCAGCAGCGAGATGATCTCCATCGCATTGGCGCCAAAACGGTGCAGCAAAGTGCCCGACACCGCCGACCCGCCAGCGCCCGCCAGATAGATCAGGCTGATCTGGAAGCCGATGTAATGCGCGTCGATGCCGAAATCATGCGCGGCATGGGGCGCGATGGGCGGCAAGGCCAGCGCGGTGGCTGTGGCGATGATCTGGATGAGCGTGGTGGTCGTCAGCGCGTGGGCCAGCGTGTCGCCGTCGGCCCCGGCCGGGTGCAGGCGCTGTGCTGGCCGGGCCGGCGAGGGCGCGTTTTGGGGCAAGGGCGAAGTGCCGCTGGACGGGGCAGGGGCCATGGCGGTGGCGTTTCCTTGGCGTTTGGCGTGGACGTGAACATGCTTGTGTATCGCTGCGGTGCAGCATGGGCAAGGGCTGAATGTAAATGTTTACATCGTATGCATGCGGTGGCAGTCTTGCCCTGAGCGCTACGCTTGCCGGGGCGCCAAAGTACCTGTTCCCAATGGAGGCCGTCCCCCTTGCCCAGCCAGAGCCCCGAGAAGATCGCCAGTCCTGATCAGATGTCTGCCGCGGCAGCTCTAGATGCCGCGCTCGCCCGCATTGGCCTGCGTGACCGCGATGTGCGGGCCTGGACCAGCCTGGACCCGGCCGGCGCGCGCGCGCAGGCCGCTCAGGCGCAAGGCCCGCTGGCCGGGCTGGTGCTGGGGGTCAAGGATGTGATCGACGCGCGCGGCCTGCCCACGCTGAACAATTCGCCTTTGGGCAATATGGCGCCTGCCATTGCCGATGCGCCCTGCGTGGCGGTGCTGCGTCAGACGGGGGCGGTGGTGCTGGGCAAGACCGACACCACCGAATTTGCCGCAGCTGGGCGCAATGCGGCTACCGCCAATCCGCACGCGCTCAATCGCACGCCGGGGGGCTCGTCCTCGGGCTCGGCGGCGGCGGTGGCCGATGGGCACGTGCCCATTGCGCTGGCCACGCAAACGGGTGGCTCGACCATTCGGCCCGCCAGCTTCTGCGGCATTCCCGCGCTCAAGCCGACATGGGGCGCGATCAGCCGCGAAGGGGCCAAGATCTACGCCAACAGCCTCGACACGATCGGCCTTTACGCCAGTGATCTGGCGCTGATCGACCGGATGGCGCAGGTGTTCGATTTCGCCGCGCCGCGCGCCGTGCCCTCGCGCCCGCGCATTGGCCTGTGCCGCACCCCCTATTGGGCGCAGGCTGAAGACGAGACCCGCACGGCCATGGCCGATGCCGCCGCGCGCCTGTCGGCCGCCGGGGCCGAAGTGGTCGAGATCAGCCTGCCGCCGATTTTCGATGGCATGGCCGATGCCTTCATGGCCATTCTGTTTCGCGAGGGGGCGGCGGCCTTCCTCGATCTGGCGCGGCGCGAGCCGGCCCTGCTGCACCCTGATTTCCACGCCAGAGTTGTCAGCCGCGAGACCTATCCTGATGATGTGCTGCGCGCGGCATATGATGCAACCGCCCAGGCGCGCATGGTGGCCGAAAGCCTGCTCGATCAGGTCGACGCCTTTCTGGCGCCCAGCGCGCCGGGCATTGCGCCGGTGGGCCGGGGGCCGGGCAACCCCATTTTCAACCAGATGTGGACGCAGCTGCACCTGCCGGTGGTCAACCTGCCGCTCTACCGCGCGCAAGAGAACATGCCACTGGGCCTGAGCCTGATCGGCCGCCGCTACGAGGACCGCCGCCTGTTGGCGCTGGCCATGCAGTTGGGTGAGCAGTTGGGGTATCACCGCCCGCTGGCCTGATGTGGCAATGCCCGCCTGCCATGTGGTGTCGCATGGCAGGCGGGCGACGTGCTCAGATTTCCTTGCGCAGCATGATGCCGCCAAAGCGCACGTCATCGCGCGGGACCAGCCGCACCGTGCCGGCAAGAGCGCCGTTCGCCAGCATGTTGGAATAGTGCTGGTTAGTGATGTTCTTCACGTAGGCCCGCAATTGCCACCCGTTCGACTGGCCCAGCAGTGCCACGCTGCCGTTCCAGATGGCATAGGCCGGCTGGATGGTGCTGGCCGTCTCGTTCAGCGAATATTGCGTCGCGCTCTTGAAGGCGACATCGGTTTGCAGCTCCAGATCCCAGCTGCGCGAGACGGCAAAGCGCCACGAGGCATTCTCGGACAGTTTCCAGCGCGGCGCATAGGGCAGGGGCTGGCCGTCGATGGCGCAGCTGGTGGGGGCGCCCACCGGGCAGTTGAAGTGGATGATCTTGGCGTCGGTATGCGCGATCGAGGTGTCGAAGCTGACGCCGCGCACCGGGTGCAGGCCGATGTCGGCCTCGATGCCGCGGGTGTTGACGGTGCCAGCGTTGATCACGCGCGTGACCTGCGCGCCGCCGACCACGTCGTTATAGTTGGCCTGGAAATTGTTGAAATCGGTGGTGTAGGCGGCAATCGCATAGGTCAGCTTGTGGTCGGCGGTCGAACCCTTGAGGCCCGCTTCCCACGACTTCGACGTTTCGGGCGCCAGCGCCAGCTCGTCGAGCGGCTGCCCACCCAACGAGCGCATGTTGAAATAGACATTGTAGCCCGGCCCCTTGTAGCCGCGCGAATAGGTCACATAGACCTGATTATGGCTGCCAATGTCGTATTGCAGGCCCAGACGCCACGAGTCGCCCCGCGCCGAGGTGCCGCCCGCCGACTGGTGGTAGGCCCGAATGCCCGATACATCGAGCGAGGAGGAACCGGTGTTGCCCGGATCGTTGCTCGAGGTGCGCCGGTGGTAATAGTCGATCCAGTCCCACGTCGAGCGATAGCCGGCAATGGCGCGGAAATGGTTGGTGAAATTGACGTTCGCCTCGCCAAACAGGGCGAAATTGTCGTCCTTCACGCCGTAATAGGCAATGCCCGTTACCGGCGTTGCCACGCTGCCCGACAGGGTGGTCATTGTGCGCTGATAGCGCTCGTCGGTGCGGGCGTGCAGATAATAGGCGCCCACCACATAGTCGATAAGGTGGCCCTTCGAGCTGGCCAGGCGCAGTTCCTGGCTGAACTGGTGCGAGGACACGTCGCCATAATCCTCGCCCTGGGCAAAGGCGGTCGAGAGCTGCGACAGGCCGTCGTAGTCCTGATGCTGGTGGTTGCGCCAGTTGCGATAGGCGGTGATCGAGGTGAGCGTGTAGCCATGGGGCAGCGACAGCTCGGCCGTGAGCGAGGCGCCCGCGTTCTTGTCGCGCACATCGGTGTCGAAGCTGTTGCTCACGTTGCGGTTGCTCGACGAGGGCGTGACGCCCGCGGCCGACAGCGCATTGGCCAGATTGGCGTTGTTCGTCACGACGCCGGTGGGATAGGCGGTCTGGCTCGAGCTGACAAAGACGCCGCCGGGCGTCGTGTCGCGCGATTGCAGGTAATCGCCGGCAAACAGCAGCTTCAGGTTTTGCGTCGGGTGCGCCTCGATCTTGGCGCGCGCGCCATAGCGCTCAAACCCGTTGACCTTGTCGCCGGTGTTGAGGTTGCGCACATTGCCGTCGTAATGCGTGTAAAGTCCGTCGATGCGCGCGGTCACGTCCTGGGCGATGCGGCCCGTAACGCCTGCCTTCACGCGGAATTCGGCATCGGTGGTGGCGTTGGCCTCGCCATAGGCGTGGAACTGCTCGCTCGGCCCCTTGGTCACGACGCTGATGACGCCGGCGCTGGCATTCTTGCCGAACAGCGTGCCCTGCGGCCCGCGCAGCACCTCGACCCGCTCGACCTCGCCCACATCGAGCGTGGCCATGCCCGGCCGGCTGAGCACCACGCCATCAAGCACCGTCGAGACCGAGGGTTCGACGCCCGGCGAGGTGGTGATGGTGCCAATGCCGCGCACGAACAGCGTGCGGTCCTTGTTCGAGGCGCCGTTGCGGAACTCGATGCTGGGCACGCTGGCCGACAGGTCCTGCAGATTGTGCAGCGCCCGGTCATTCAGCGACGCGCCCGAGACAGCGGTGATGGCGATAGGCACCTTCTGCAGGCTTTCGTTGCGAAAGCGCGCGGTCACGGTGATCTCGTTGGTCTGGGCCGGTTCGCTGGCGGTTGGCGCATCAGTGGTGGTGGGCGCATCGGCGGCATGGGCAACGGTGGCCAGCGTTGCCAGAGGCAAGGCGGTGCCCAGCAACAGGGCGTGCAGACGGGACATGGGTACTCCTTGGGTATGGTCGTACGGGCAAATGCGAGAAAGGGCGCGAGGCCGGATTCGGGCCTCGCGCCAGTGGCGCCAGGCTTGAGGGAAGCCGCGCCGCGAAAACCCTGAAAACTAGAGCCCCAGCCGCGCCCAGAAGGTGCTGGCGTCGAGCGTGTGGGCGCAAGGGGCACCCGGATGGGCAGCCTCGGGCGGGGTGGCGCGCCATGAAGGATGCGGCAGCGGCGGCTCGGCCGGGCGGCGGCGGACATGGGCGGCAGAAGGGGCAAAACGACGCATGACGGACCTCGCAAGTGAATGACACGAGCCCGGACGTTGTCGCCTGAGGGACCGTGCGCTTTAGCGGTTGGTGACGCGGAGCAAGCTGACACGTTGGATCAAAAGCCGCGTTCCGGCGGGCTGGCTGGTGGCTGGCCCGTCGGACGATTTAATTACTACCAATGTGATTGAGTTTTGCCATCCCAGCTTTGATTGCCCCACCCGAAGATTTTCTTGCAGCCACAGGGCAGGGCTTTACCCGGGCCGCCGCGCGCGCCGGGCAAAAGAAAACGGGCCGCCAACAAAGGGCGGCCCGTTCATTCTGTTTCATGCTCTGGGGCAGAGCGCCCGGTTTCAGAGCGTGAGCGTCATTCCCTCGTCCTCGGCATGGCGGGCAACGCGCAGGGCAACGCTCGCCGGGCGCACCATCGCGCCCTCCTGCCAGCGCTCCAGCGCCAGCGGCTCGATGGCCACCTGCACGCGCCGTTCCTCGCCGGGGGCCAGATGCGCCTTGGCAAAGCCGGCCAGCACCGTGTGCGGCACATGGGCATAGACCTGCACCACCTCGGCGCCGGGGCGCGTGCCGGTGTTGCGCAGCAGGACCGAGACGCCATCCTGCTCGAGGCGCGCATCGCTCCACTCAAACGTGGTGTAGCCTTGCCCCGCGCCCAGCGAGTGGCGCGCCGCCTTGCCCGCCGCAATCAGCCCGCGATAGCCGGGCAGCACGCCTTCGGCATAGGGCAGGTGGCCGTTGGCGTCGGGAATGGGAGCAAGGGCGGGGTAATCGCTTTCCTGCATGGCGATCGACACCGGCATGCGCCCGCCCGGCTCGGCATCGCCGGCCAGAACGGCGGCCAGCGCCGGGGCAAAGCCCTGACCCGGATACCAGGCGACCATGTGCGCGGCGGCCTTTTCCTCCCAGGCGCAGTCGAAGGCGTGGCCCACGTTCGACACGATGGCCACGCGCGGATTGGCCGCGCACACCGCCTCGATCAGCGCCAACTGGCCGGCGGGCAGATGCGTGTCGGGGCGGTCCTTCGATTCCACGCTGCTGTCGGATGTCTCGCCAATGACCAGCACCACCGCATCGGCGTTGCGGGCGGCGGCAACGGCGCGCTCAAGCATGGCCTCGGGGCTGTCGGGGCGGCGGAGGCCGTACCACAGGCCATGCACCCGCGCGCCGCCGTGGCGGAACTCGACGGTGATGTGTGCCTGCTGCCCGGCGACAAGGTCGATGGCGATGCTGTCGGCATCGCCTGCCTTGAGCTTGCCCATCACATCGCTGGCGGGCACTTCGCCGCCCGCTGCCAGCACCTCGATGCCATCGACCAGCACCCGCGCCTGCCCGGTCGAGCCAAGGTAGAGGCGGTGCGGGCCGGTGTGTTCGGCGCGGAACAGGCCGCTGGCGCGCACCGAACCAGGCTGGTCGAAGCGCGACTGGTCATGCACGCCCACGAACCACACCAGCGAATTGGTGGCGCGCGTCTCGCGGGTCAGCGGCTGCCCGCTGCAATCGGGCGAGGCGAAATATTCCAGCGTCATGCCTGCGATGCAGCCATCGCCAATGTCGATTGCGGGGCTGACGGGCATGGAGGGCAGGCGCGGCTGCGGGTCGACGCCGGCCTCGAACACGATCTCGCAGCTGTCGCCATAGCGGGCGCGGATGGCCTCGATGGGGGTGGGCGTGTCGGGCGCCAGCGCGATCTTGGCAAAGGTGCCGCCCTGATAGCAGGGCGCGGCGGCATTCGGCCCGATAATGGCCAGACGCTTCACGCTGCCCGGAGCGATGGGCAGCAGGCCGCCCTCGTTGCGCAGCAGCACAAAGCCGGCCGCCGCCGCCTGCGTCAGTATGTCCTGCGCGGCCTCGGGCGCGAGTGGGGGCTGCTTGGCGCCGGTGGCTGCGCGGGCGGTATGGGCCACGCGCGCTGCGGCATCGTTCAGGCGCTCGGCCGTCACGCTGCCATCGGCCAGCTGGGGCGCCAGCTTTGCCCCCATGACGCGCGCCGGGCCGGGCATTTCCAGATCAAGGCCGGCATTGAGCGCCCCCGCGCCCGAATGCGTGCCGAACCAGTCGGACATGACGAGACCCGGAAAGCCCCATTCGCCCTTCAGAATATCGGTGATGACGTGGGCGCTCTCGCTGCACCACTGGCCGTTCACCTTGTTGTAGGCGGCCAGCATGGCCACGCAGCCGGCGCGCGCAGCCATGCGGAAGGGCAGCAGATAGACCTCGCGCAAGGTCGCCTCGTCGACGCGCACATCGACGCGGTCGCGCTCGGTCTCGCTGTCGTTGCACACCAGATGCTTGGCAACCGACCCCGTGCCGGTCGACTGCAGGCCCGCGATCCAGCCTGCGCCCAGAAGGCCCGCCAGCACCGGCTCTTCCGAGAAATATTCAAAGGCGCGGCCCGCAAGGGGGCTGCGCGCAAGGTTGAGGTTGGGGGCCAGCACCGCGTCGACCCCGCGCGCCACCGCGTCCGAGCCGACCACGCGGCCCACCTGCGCGCACAGCTCGACATCCCAGCTGGCGCCCAGCGCCGTGGGGCATGGCGTGAGCAGCGAGACATCGCGTTCATCGACATTGCCGCTGGCAATGCCCATCGGGCCATCGGCCATGGTGAAGGCAGGAATGCCGGCCTCGGGCACGGCCAGCGTGCTCCACATGGCCGCACCTGCAGTCAGGGCGCAGGTTTCGTCGGGGGTGAGGTTGCGCATCAATCAGGCTCCCGGGGGGTATCTTTGTGTTTCATAGTGCAAAAAGGGCGGGTGGCTGCAACCACCCGCCCGGTATCTCAGGCGTTGAGCGCGGGCATTACCTTCTCGCTCATCAGGCGCAGGGTCTGGTTGCCCAGCGCCAGGCGCTCTTGCGTCAGCGGGCCGGTGGTGGTGCCGCACAGCACGTTGCCAATGCCCAGGTCCTGATATTCGCGCAGGTGCTCGGTCACGCTCTCGGGCGTGCCCCACAGGCACCAGGTGCCGATCCAGCCTTCGTCGGTGGCGCGGATGTTGACGTCCTTCTTCTTGTTCGGCTCGTCGGATTCGGCGCGGGCGTTGAACTCGTTCTCGCGGTCGACAGCCTCCTGATAGGCGGTCAGGATCGTGTGCAGTTCCTCGCGCGCCTGATCCTCGCTCTCGGCAATGTGGACGCACTGATAGGTATGCGTCGTCCAGCCCAGCGCATCGGCCACCACCGCGTCGCTGTGGCCCGCTTCCATCAGGTAGCCCTTGTAGATCTCGAACCACTTTTTCACATGGTCGAACGGCTCGGTGCCGAAGATCTGCGGGGGCGTGAAGGCGGGGATGAAGGCCGGCCAGCCATGGGCGGCGGCGCGGCGGGCGCTGGCGTCCTTGAGCGCCACCGGCATCAGGCGCGCGTGGCCGGGCGAATAGGGCGCGGGGGTGATGCGCTGCAGGACGCGGCCCTGATACGGCCCGTTGTCGATGATGACGGCCGGGTCATCCATCTGCTTGGCCCACAGCTGCTCGGCGATCTCGAGGTTGCGGTCCGAAAGGGCGCTGGCTTCCTTGTAGTTGACGTTGAAGCCGATCATCTCCTCGGGCGTGGTGCCCGAGCCAACGCCGACCAGCAGCTTGCCGCCGGTGATCTGGTCGAGCACGTTGATCCGCTCGGCAAAGCGCACGGGGTGGTGCAGCGGCACCGAAACCACCGAGAAACCGAAGTGCATCTGCGGCATCTTGGCGGCCAGATAGGCGGCGAAGATGAAGCTGTCGGAGGCCACCGGCATGTAGCCGTTGAAGTGGTGGTCCGGCATGAAGATGGCCTCGAAGCCCAGCTGCGAGGCGAGCAGGGCGTGCGATTCGAGGTCGGCCATCAGCTGGCGGTCCTGCTCGGGCGCGGTCGAACGGGCATTAAGGAAAACGGAGAACTTCATCACACACTCCCGGAGATGGCGGTGGGTGGTCGCTCGCGGTGCGAGCGGCGTTGCCGCGCCAATTAGAATTGCTATTTTTATTTCATTAGTGGGCGCGCCGCCGTGCGTCAACCGCAAGCCCATATCGCTGATCGTGATTTTGTCGAATACACCGTTCATGCCTATGCGAAAAGGCGGGAGTGACAGCGAGCCACGGCACACACAAAGGTTGATAAACAAAAATATGATTCTATTTTGAGTCGGCGTCCCGCAATGGGCGCTGGCCGGAGCAGCCGGCCGTTTTCAAGCAAATATGGGTGGGGAATTGGAAATGAACGCAAGCGCCGCCGAGCCTGAGTTGCCAGGCGCGCCCGGCTCCTTGTCGAATCCGGCAGGAGCAGGCCTTTTGCCCCGGCAAAAAACGCTGGCCGTGCTGGCGCTGGTGGTCGCGCTGGTGCTCGAGATTGTCGACCTCACCATCGTCAACACCGCCTTGCCCGCGATAAAGAACGACCTGGCCGCCAGTGCGGCCGCGGCCGAGTGGGTGGTGGCCGGCTATGCGCTCAGCTTTGCCACGATGCTGTTGCTGGGCGGTCGGCTGGGCGATGTGCTGGGCTATCGGCGCATGTTTCTGGGCGGTGTTGCGGGCTTCACGCTGGCCTCGATGCTGTGCGGCATGGCGCCGGCGGCGGATACTCTGGTGGCCGCGCGCCTGTTGCAGGGGGCGGCGGCTGCCATGATGGCGCCCCAGATCATGGCCTTCATGCAGGTGCTGTTCGACCCGCTCGAACGGGTGAGCAAGATGGCGCTGTTTGGCGTTATTGGCGGCCTGTCGGCCATTGTCGGGCCGATTCTGGGCGGTGTGCTGATCCATGCCGATGTGCTGGGCATGGGCTGGCGGCTCATCTTCCTCATCAACGGGCCAGTGGGGCTGGCCGCGCTCGTTGCGGGCTGGCGTTATCTGCCGGCGGGCCGCTCGGCGCGGGCAAAGGGCATCGACTGGGCCGGCGTGGCGCTGTTTGCGGCAGGCATAGCCGGGCTGGTGTGGCCCGCCATTGCCGCCGAACAGGCCAGCGCCGGTTGGGGCACTGCGCTGGCCCCGGTGGCGGCGCTGGCGGCTCTTGTGCTGGGCTGGCGGCATGTGCGGCGGCGTGCGGCGCGCGGCGCCCCGGTGCTGTTCGATCCGGCCTTGCTGCGGGCCGGGCCGTTCCGCCTGGGGCTGATGGTTGCGGCGGTGTTCTCGATGGCCAACGGCGGTTTCCTGCTGATCTTTGCCTTTGCCCTGCAAAACGAACGCGGGCTGACGCCGCTCGATACAGGGCTTTATCACGTGCCCTTCAGCCTTGGTGTGATGATCGGCATTGGCGGGGTGGGGCGCAGGTTCCTGCCGCGTTTTGGCCGATGGGTGCCGGTGGTGGGCATTGGCCTGCTGGCGCTGGCTGGCGGTGTGGTGCTGGCGGGCGTTGGCGCGCTGGGCTGGGCGCTGCCTTGGCTTGCGCCGCTGGTGCTGCTCGCGGGCATGGGCATGGGCATGGCGGGCG
>DATMUT010000418.1:0-10787 GCA_035563755.1 Novosphingobium sp. | reverse complement strand
CCCATGGGCCAGCGCCAGCGCGACAAAATCACCCACGCCGACATCGCCGGCGCCTGCCGTGCCCGAGGCGGGAATAACCATCTGGCTGACGGTTTTCAGCAGCCGGCGCTGGCCGGTGGTGGGCCATTCGTCGGCCGGCAGATCGCTGAGGCGCAGGGCCGCCAGCGGCACGCCCAGCGCCAGCGCCAGCAGCGCCGCGCCGCCGAGAAAATCGCGCCGTTCAAGGGCCATGGCGTTCATGCCCGCTCTCCGGCCCGCTCTCTGACCCGCTCTCCAGACGGGGGCTGGCCGCGCAGGGCACAGGGGTGCTGTGATGGGGTGTGGCGCATGCTCTCTCTCCCGCCGCTGACCTGCGGCCTGTTTTGAATCAGAACAATGCTTCTGAATATGGGCAGCAGGCGCAGGCTGTCAAGCCGGCCCTGCGCAAGGGCCGGCCGAAAGCGGTCAGGCCGCCGGTGCTGTCGCCAGGAAAGCGGAAATCATGTAGCCGAGATCTTCCTTCAGCAGCGTCCAGTCCCCCTCCCACGCCGCGGTGGTGGAAGAACCGAAGCCGAGATAGCGGGCGATCGAGGCATAGAGCACGCGAAAAGCGGCATCCACCGCCCGCAGCCGATCCGGATAGGCAATCTCGCCGGCATGCACCAGCAGCGCTTCCTTGAAGGCATTGGCGGTGGCCGCATAAGAGGCCTTGCCGGTGGCCGCCACCAGCGGATCACTGCTGGCGCGCTGCATCAGCGGGCGCATCAGATCGGCGCATTCGCGCAATGTCTCGGCGATCGCCTCGATCAGCGCGGGCACCAGCGCGCCAAGGCTGGCGGCAGACTGGCGCGCGGCGGCAATGCGCGCGTGCATCTGCGCATCCACCCGTTCCATGATGCGCAGCTGCACCGCATGCAGCAGCGCATCCTTGCTTTCGAAGCGATTGTAGATCGAGCCGATCGACACCCGCCCCTTGCGGCTGACTTCGGCGAGGGTGAACTCATCCGATCCATGCGCCACCAGCAGCGCCTCTGCCGCCGCCAGCATGCGTTCATACGACGCCTTGGAGCGGCCCTGCATGGGCGCGCGCAAGGCCGTGGCCAGGCCGATATCGGGTTTCATCGGTTCATCTATTAGAAATCTTCGGGGCGCCGTCAACACGCCTCGACATATCAGAATTATGATTCTATTTGAGTGGCGATAACGCCGGCACCGGCCAGGCCCCTCACCGGGCCACGCCAAGCCGGGGGAGAAAGACCCTGCGCAACCCCCATTGGCCCGCGAGAGGATCGCCCGCATCATGGAAGACTACGACTATATCATCGCCGGCGCCGGTTCTGCCGGCTGCGTGCTGGCCGAGCGGCTGAGCGCCGACCCGGCCATCCGCGTGCTGCTGCTGGAAGCGGGCGGCGACAACCAGCACCTGTTCATCAAGATGGCCGGCGGCTTCATCAAGATGATGGGCAACCCGCGCTATTTCTGGGCCTTTCCGGTGCGCGCGCAGCTGGGCCGGCAGAACGACATGCAGGTGTATGGCAAGGGGCTGGGCGGATCGAGCGCGGTGAACGGCACCTGGTATCTGCGGGGCATGCCGCGCGATTATGACGGCTGGGCGCAAATGGGCTTCGATGCCTGGCGCTGGGAGGAGATGCAGCGCTGCCTGGCCGCCATGGAAAGCTACACCGCGCCCGGCGCCCACCCTTCCCGCGGGCGGCAGGGGCCGCTGCAGATCACCCCTTCGGAGCATCGCTCGCCGGTGTTTGCCGCGCTGGTGGCGGGCGCGCGGCATTTTGGCCTTGGCTGGCTGGACGATATCAACACGCCCAACGCGCAAGGCATCGGCCGCAGCCAGTATACGGTGGACCGGCGCGGGCGGCGCGCTTCGGCCTATGAGGCGTTTCTGGCGCCGGTGCGCCGGCAGCGGCCCAACCTCACCATCCTCACCGACACGCTGATCGACCGGGTGGTGGTGGCAGGGGGCCGGGCCACGGGCGTTGCCTGCCGGCGGGATGGCGCCGAAGTGGTGTTCCACGCAAGGCGCGAGGTGGTGCTGTCGGCCGGCGTGTTCCAGTCGCCGGCGATCCTCCAGCGATCGGGCATTGGCGATGCGGATATGCTGGCCGGCCTTGGCATTGCCCCGCTGCACCATCTGCCCGCCGTGGGCCGCAATCTGTGCGACCACCAGATGGTGACGATCAGCTTTGACCTGAAGAACCACCCCGGCATCAACCGCGAATATGTCGGCTGGCGGCTCTACAGGAACGCCTTGCGCTATTTCCTCACCGGCAAGGGGCCGCTGGCGCGGGTGGGCATGCCGCTCACCGTGTTGTGGTCGAGCCAAGGGGATGCCAGCTGGCCCGATTTCCAGCTGGCCGCCGCCCCCTTTGCCATGCGCTCCAGCAAGGAGATGAAGACCGAGCCCGGGCGCGGGCCGATCACCGCCCGGCCGGGCATCACCTTCTCGGGCTTCTTCCTGCGGCCCGACAGCCGGGGCAGCGTTGCCATCACCGACATCGACCCTGCCAAACCGCCGCTGGTGGATGCCGGCTGGTGGAGCGCGCCGGCCGACAAGGCGCGCCAGATCGAGCTGCTGCGCGCGCTGCGGCGCTGGGCGGCAGCGCCGGAACTGGCGCCTTTCGTGGGGGCAGAGCGCGTGCCGGGCGCCGCAGCACAAAGCGACGAGGCGATTGCCGAGGAGCTGCAATGGATGCTGAGCGCGGGGCTGCACGGCACCGGCACCTGCCAGATGGGCCATGACAGCGCCACCAGCGTGGTGGACGGGCGCGCGCGGGTGCATGGGATTGCCGGGCTGCGCGTGGTCGATTGCTCGATCATGCCGACCACCGTTTCGGGCAACACCAACGGGCCGGCGATGGCGATTGGCGCAAGGGCGGCAGAACTGATGCTGGAGGATGCGAAGGGGATGTAACAAGGGAGCGCAGGTTGGCGGGATAGGGAGACGGAGGCGGGACATGATGCCCCGGACTTGCAGCCCGCCCCTGCCCTCGATGATGAGTACGGGCCTCAATCGCCCCGGCTTGCCCGGAGGTTCCGGTTTGTGGGAAGGCGCTTTCGTCATGAGCAAGACCGGGAACACGTTTGCGCCCGAAGCCCAGGCCCGGGCGCTGCGCGTGTGGCTGGACGACGCCTCCATGGCTGCCTAACTTGAACCAAGTAGCCTCCGGCAAACGCGGTGCGGTTCAGTCCGTCAGCCAACAAAGGTCGTTCATGTCCCGTCTCATCACGGAAACCGAAACACAGCGAACCAATCCGTCGGGTCCGGGCCGCGCGCATGGCCTGCCATCGCCGCTTTATCGATCGCCCCTGCCATGACCGCCATCCATATTCTCGTTGTCGCGGTGATGTTTTATCTGGCGCTGCTGGCGTTTGTCGGCTGGCGGGCCGGACGCGCGGCCTCCCCGCGCCACCGGGCCATGCGCTATGGCCTGTCGCTGGCAACGATCTGCACGGCCTGGACCTATTTTGCCGGGGTGGGCGGTGCTGGAGAGGGCAGTTGGCTGTTCCTGGCCAACGCCCTTGGCTCGGTGATGGCGATCACGCTGCTGCGGCCGATCTGGCGGCGTATTGCCGTGCTTGCCAAGCAGGAAAATGTCGGTTCACTGGCCGATTTTCTCGCCGCGCGTTTCGGCAAGAGCCGGACATTGGGCGTTGTCGTCGCCGCCGTGGCCATGCTGGGCACCTTGCCCTATTTCGCGCTGCAGTTCGAGGTGCTGGTCGATGCCGCTGTTCTGGCCACCGGCAGCCACACGCCATCGCAGGGCGCCCATGCTGGCGCAGCCGCCGCGCTTGTTGCGGCATTGGCCGCCATGGCCATCGGCTTTGGCACACAGCGCCCCAGCCTCACGCAGAACAATCGCGGGCTGGTGAGCATCATATCCCTTGAATCCGTAGTGAAAATTTCCGGATTGCTGGCAGTGGCGGGGTTGTGCCTCGTGTTGCTCATGGCGGCACCGGTTGGCCCATCAGCCAGCCTGCCCGCGCGGCTGTGGGCGGCGCTGCCTTCGCCCGGGGCAACCCCGCTGGCCAGCTTTCTCATGCTGACATTCCTGTGCACGGTCACCGCTTTCACCGTGCCGCGCCAGTTTCACCTCGGTTTTGTCGCCATCGAGGCTGTCGAAGACATCACCCCGGCCAGCGCGATCCTGCCGTTTTACTTCGGCCTGTGGGTCACAGCGACGCTGATCATTGGCACGGCAATGCGCGCGGGGCTGGCTGTGCCCGGAGTCGATCCGGTCATGCAGGTGCTGGCCATCCCGCTCGCGCATGGGGCAGGCGCTGTGGCGCTCCTGGCCTGGCTGGGCGGTCTGTCGGCAGGCGCGGCGATGGTGATCGTCGAGCTGACCGCCATTTCAGGGATGGTCTCCAACGAGATCGTGCTGCCTTTGTTGCGCCCGCTGACGCATGGCGGGCATAGCAATGTGGCCGAGCGGATCGTCCGCGTGCGCCGCGCGACCGTGATTGCCATTGCCGCCCTCGCCTGGCTCTACGATGCCGGCATGCGCGGGCAGCACGCCCCTGTTCAGCTGGGCATGACGGCGCTGGCGGCCTTCGCCCAGTTTGCCCCCCCGCTGTTTGGCGGGCTGTGGTGGCGGGGCGGCCATGCCCGCGGTGCGATCGCGGGGATCGCGGTGGGCTTTGCGGTCTGGGCGGTGGCGGTGGCGGCCCCGGCCTTTGTGAGCGGCCAGGGCAGCGCGGGCGGATGGTCCGGCGCCTTGCCGGACACAAGCTGGAAAGAGCTGGCGATTGCGGCCAGCCTGGTGGCCAATACCCTGGCCTTTGTCGGCGTTTCGTGGCGCACCGCGCCGCGGCTGATCGACACCATCCAGGCCGAGGCCTTTGTGGTGAGCGCCGATGCGCCCGCCAGGCTGCTGCCCGATCTCGACACGACCGTGGCCGACTTGCGCCGCCTGCTGGCCACCTTTCTGGGGGCTGCCGAGGCGGATCGGGCGCTGGCAGAGATGCGCGCGGCCGCCGGCCAGGGCGATGATAGCGAGGCGGCGCGGGTCTCGCCTCACCTTGTGCGCCGGGCCGAAAGGTTGCTCGCCGGGGTCATCGGCGCATCTTCGGCGCGCAATGTGATCGCGTTGACGCTGGCGGCGGGGCGCTATGCCCCGGCCGAGATCACGCACCTGCTCGACGAGGCGGGCCATGCTGTCCACTTCAGCCGGGAACTGCTTCAGACCACGCTGGAAAGCCTGCCGCAGGGCGTGTGCGTGCTCGGCCGCCAGGGCGAGATGATCGCGTGGAATGGCCCCTGGCTGGGATTTCTGGGGCTGGGGCCGGATGCGGTGTATGTGGGCAAGGGCTTTGCCGATACGCTGGCCTTGCCACCGGCCTGGCCCGATGGATGGCGCCACGGCCTGGCCTTCGATGCCGAACTGAACTGGGCGGCAGAGCAGGTTCTTCTGCTGCGGGGGCGGCCGCTCGTCTCGGGCGATTTTCTGATGACCATGGCGGACATCACCGAAATCAAGCATGCCCAGCAAGTGCTGGCGCAGAACCAGGAAGTGCTGGAGGCCCGCGTGGCCCAGCGCACCGCCGAACTGACCCGCGCCAATGTCGAACTCGATGCCGCGCGGCATCTGGCCGAGCTGGCCACCAATGCCCAGCAGCGCTTTGTCGCGGCGGCCAGCCACGATCTTGTCCAGCCGCTGCATGCCGCGCGGCTGTTTATCGGCAATGCCCGGTTGACCCCGGCCGATGCCATGCAGGCCGAATTGCTGCGCAAGGCCGACGAGGCGGTGGAGGGCGCCAACCGGCTGCTCGGCGCCTTGCTCAAACTGTCGCAGATCGAGGTCGGGGCGCTCACTCCGCATCCGGGGCCGGTCGATGCCAGGGCGCTGTTTGCCTCTCTGGCCGGAGAGTTCGAGCCGATGGCCCGGGGAAGGGGATTGTCGCTGGTGGTGATGCCGACGCGGTTCTGGTTGCACAGCGACCGCGATCTGCTCCGCTCGCTCCTGCAGAACCTGATCGTCAATGCGCTGCGCTATACGCCGCGCGGGCGCGTGGTGCTCTGCGCGCGGCACGAGGGCCCGGCCATACGCATCGAGGTGCGCGACAGCGGCGTTGGCATAGATGCGGCCCGCTTGCCCCAGGCCTTTGGCGCGTTCACGCGCCTGGCCGGGGCAGAGGCGCTGTCGGAGGGCGCAGGACTGGGGCTGGCGATCGTCGCGCGGATTGCCGAGGCGCTGGGGCACCGGCTCTCGGTGCGCTCGCGCGAGGGGGCGGGCAGCACCTTTGCCGTTACCGTGCCGGTGGCCGCGGCGGTTGCGGCCCGCCCGGTGCCCTTCTTCGCTCCGGTCGATCTGGCCGGGCTGAGGGTTCTGTGCGTTGAGGATGACGAGGATGTGCGCATCGCCACGAGCGCCCTGATCGGCCGCTGGGGAGGCGTGGTCACGGCCTGCGAGGGGGTACGCTCTGTTCCTGCAGGGGGCGCGTGGGATGTGGTGATTGCCGATTACTGCCTGGGCGATGGCGACGGGCTGAGCCTGTTGCGCGGGCTTGCCACGCGGTGCCAAACGCGCATCCTGATCACCGCGACCCCCGCCTCGGGCTGGGCCGAAAGCCTGCCAGCCGAGGGCATCGCCCTGCTGGCCAAGCCGATCGCGCCGCTGGCCTTGCAGGCCTTGTTGAGCGCCCGGCGCGGCGCGCCCTAGCCGCCGGGCCGCGCAAGGGTCAGCAGCTGGGCGCGCGTCTGCACGCCCAGCTTGCGGAAAATGCCGGTCAGATGATATTTCACCGTGGCCTCACTGATCCCCATTTCCCAGGCGATCTGCTTACTCATCAGCCCGCGATGGATCGCCTCGAGAATGCGGGTCTGGGCCGGGGTCAGCGGGTCGGAGGCATCCGGGGCGGCAGCTTCGGGAACGAATGCCTGGCCGGCAAACAGCGTCTCGATCGCCGCGGTCAGTTCATCGACGCCGGCGGCCTTGGAAATGAAGCCACTGGCTCCGCAAGCCATCGCGCCCTGCACGGTCAGCGCATCGTCCGTGGCCGAGACGATGGCGATTGCGGCATCGGGCGCCTGCGCCTTGAGTGCAAGCAGCCCTGTCAATCCCTGGGCGTCGGGCAGGCGCAGGTCAAGGAAGACAAAGGCTGCCGCCTCGCCCAGCGCCGCCCGTGCCTCGGCCAGGGTCACATATTCCTCGATCCTCGCATCGGCCCGGGCCTGCCGCACCGTGGCGGCCAGGGCCTGGCGAAACAGCGGGTGATCGTCGATCAGCAATACACGCGGGGCAAGCCCGATGCTGTCCATGGCGCGTCTTCTCTTCCTGCCGGGCCAGACCGGCTCGACGAACGTCTAGGCGCAATGCACCCACCGCCACGCTAATCTGCCAAGACCGCCCCGACAAGACAAGGCGCGACAGGGAGAGACAAGCGGCCGAAAGGCCTGCCGCCGCGAAAACCGGCATGCCCTCTCCTGTCAGCACCTTCGCGCCTGGGTGTGCAGAAACGAGCATATTCGGCCAGAGAGAGGATTCCCATGGAAGATCCACGCGCCATCATCGCGCGCGAGCCCATGCACTTTCGCCAGAAAGTGGCGATCGGCATTGCCACGGCGCTCAACGCGCTTGACGGTTTCGACGTGCTGTCGATCAGCTTCGCCTCGCCCGGCATCGCCAAGGACTGGAATGTCACCAGGCAGGCGCTGGGCGTGGTGCTCTCGATGGAACTCATCGGCATGGGCATCGGCGCCTTCCTGCTGGGCATGCTGTGCGACCGCATCGGCCGCCGCCCGACAGCTCTGGCCTGCCTGGTGGTGATGGCCTCGGGCATGGCGCTGGCTGCCAATGCCCACGATGTGCACACGCTCTCGCTGTTCCGTCTCTACACGGGGCTGGGCATCGGCGGCATGCTGGCTGCGACCAATGCGATCGTTGCCGAATGCGCCAATGCGCAAAAGCGCAACCTGTCGGTGGCGATCATGGTGAGCGGTTATCCGATCGGCGCGGTGGTGGGCGGTTTCATTGCCTCGGCGCTGCTGGGGGTGACCGGGCATTGGCAGTCGGTTTTCGTTTTCGGTGCCGGCATGACCGTGCTGTTCCTGCCGCTGGTCTGGTTCTTCGTGCCCGAGACGATCGCTTTTCTGGTCCAGAAGCAGCCCGCCCATGCGCTGGCCAAGATCAACCGTACAATGGTGCGCCAGGGCCGTGCGCCGCTGGCTGCACTGCCTCCGCGCCCGGCCCCCAAAAAGGGCATCGCGCTCTCGCAGCTCTTCGCGCCGGGCGTGGCGGGCATCAGCCTGATGCTGATGCTGGCCTATGGCCTGCACATGATGACCTTTTACTTCCTGATGAAGTGGATCCCCAAGATCGTCGTTGACATGGGCTTTGCCGCGCCTCTGGCCGGTGGCGTGCTGGTCTGGGCGAATATCGGCGGGGCGCTCGGCTCGATCACGCTCAGCTTTCTGACCCAGCGCTTCAGCGTGCGCACGCTTCTCATCGGCACGATGATCTGCGGTGCCGTGGCGGTCGCCTTCTTCGGATCGGGCGTCCACACGCTCGCGGCGCTTTCGCTGCTTGCCTGCCTGGGCGGCTTCTTCACCAACGCCGGGAATGGGGGCCTCTATGCGATGATCGCCCAGAGCTATCCGGCCGAACTGCGCGGCGGCGGCACCGGGCTGGTGATCGGCATTGGCCGCATCGGCGCGGCGCTGGGCCCGATCACGGCCGGTGCCCTGTTCCAGGCGCATATCCCGTTGCAGTTCGTTGCCATGATCATGGGTTGCGGCACGCTGACCGGGGCCATCGTCATTGCCCTGCTGCGCTATCGCGAAGCCGAGATCGCCTGACTTCAAAGCCGGGGGGCGGCGATGACGACGCCCCTCTGCATCTTTCTCAAACAACGAAAACGACCGATGGGAGGACCCTTGAAAACCACCAGCCTGCTCGCGCTGGCCGGCACCCTGCTGGCAGCCCACACCGCCCATGCCGCAACCACCGATCAGGTGGCGGCACAGTCCCTCGCTGCGCCTCAGGCGCCGTTGCCGCCGGCCGCTGCCGCCGATCAGCCGATCGGCCAGTCCAGCCCGAAGCCCGCCGCCGGCACCGCCGAATCCCTGCCCGGTGGCCGCCTTGGCCCGCCCGGCCTGTTCCAGACCCAGCGCTGGACCGAAAACTGGACGGAGCAACCCGCCGCCAATGCGCCGCTGCTCGATCGCATCAAGCACATCTCGTTTGTTGACGACCCCACCGTCTATCTGACGCTGGGCGGCAGCGAGCGCATCTACTTCACCGACTGGTCGCACACGGTGGCCGGCCGCACCGCCGGCGACCAGAACCGCCCAGTGCAGTCACGCGCGCGTCTTTATGCCGACCTTCACGTGACAAATTACGTCCGCGCCTATTTCGAACTGGGCGACAACCGCGAGTGGGGCAACCATCTCGTCACTGGCCCCAACCAGGACCAGTTCGATATCTATCAGGCCTTTGTCGATGTGACGGTGCCGCTGGGCCAATATGGCCGCGTTACCGTGCGCCCCGGCCGCTATGAAATGCCGGTCGGCAACGGCAAGCTGCTGGGCGTGCGCGAAGGGCTGAACATGCGCTACACCTATCAGGGGGTGCGGGCCAGCTATCTGCTGCCCGGCCATATCTCGATCGACCTGTTCGATGTGCGGCCCGTCAACATCAAACCCGGCACGTTTGACGATGGACCAAACCATGGCCAGCTGCTGCGCGGCATTTATGTCAGCTCTCCCCATGTGCTGGCCGGTTTCGGCGTCGATGGATATTTCTACGAGTTCGACAAGTTGAAGATGACCACCTACGAGCAGGTCGGGGTCGATCATCGCCAGAACTGGGGCATGCGCCTGTGGAAGAAGACGAGGAACTTCGACTTCGATCTTGAGGGCAACATGCAGCGTGGGCATCTGGCCGCCCAGGCCATCAACGCCTATGCGCTCCTTTTCGAAAGCGGCTACACTTTCAACGACATGCCCATGACCCCGCGCCTGGGGCTGCGCGCCAACCTGTTCAGCGGCGATGGCAATATCCACGACAACAAGGCCTCCACCTTCGTTGCCGCCAATCCGCGCCTGCCGCTGATTTCCGAAGCCGCCTTTTTCGGCCTCTCCAACCTGATGGATATTTATCCCAGCGTGACGGTGAAGCCGGCCAAGAACCTTGCCATCTCGGCCGGTCCTGACTTTCTGTGGCGTCAGCATACTGCCGACGGGATCTATGTCGGCCCTGCGGGGGCCTCGTTTACGCCCTATGCCGGCGGCCGCGCGATCGGCACCGATCTCAACCTCGAGGCCAACTGGCAGACCTCCCGCCGGCTATCGTTCCGGCTGTTCGAGACCTATCTGCTCGCCAGCGACGGCGCACAGGCGCATGGCGTTAAGAACAGCAATTATTTCGGCCTGATGAGCGAGTTCAAGTTCTGATCCTCGAGGGGGATGCGCAGGCTGGCCCCACGCATCCCCCTCGCCTTTCCGGCAGCCTTTACACCGGCAGGCCCACGTAATTTTCGGCGATGCTGGTGCGCGCGGCCACGCTGCTGGCGATATAATCCAGCTCTGCCACCTGCATGGCGCGTTCGAAGGGGCCATCCTCGGGGAAGCGGTGCATCAGCTTGGTAAGGCTCCAGCTGAAGCGTTCGGCCTTCCACACGCGGGCCAGCGCCTTGGCGGAATAGCCGGGGATGGCGTCGGCATCAGCCCGGCGGAAGAAGGCAGTGAGCGCTTCTGCGGCATAATGCACGTCGGATGCGGCTAGGTTCAGGCCCTTGGCGCCGGTGGGCGGCACGATATGGGCGGCATCGCCGCACAGCAGCAGGCTGCCATG
>DATMUT010000417.1:0-2198 GCA_035563755.1 Novosphingobium sp. | reverse complement strand
CCCCGCCGTGCACGCCGCCAAGGTTTCGCCGGGCGATATCGCCATTGGCGTGATCATCGGCCGTACATCGGAATTTTTTGACTTTTTTGTCTACGCCATTGCCTCGGTGCTGGTGTTCCCGAGGTTGTTTTTTCCCTTTGCTGACCCGCTTACGGGCACCTTGTGGTCATTCGCCATCTTCCCGCTGGCCTTTATCGCGCGGCCCTTCGGCTCCTTCGTGTTCATGACGATCGACCGGGTGTTCGGGCGCGGGGCCAAGCTGACGATCGCGCTGTTCATGCTGGGCGGCTCGACCGCGGCCATCGCGTTCCTGCCCGGATACGAGACACTGGGTTCGGGCTCGGTGTGGCTGCTGGCGCTGTTCCGCCTGGGGCAGGGCTTTGCGCTGGGCGGCAGCTGGGATGGCCTGGCCTCGCTGCTGGCGCTCAACGCCCCGCGCGAGCGTCGCGGCTGGTATGCGATGATCCCGCAGTTGGGCGCGCCGCTGGGTCTGATCGTGGCCAGTTCGCTGTTCGCTTTCTTCGTCTCGGCCCTGCCTTCGGACGATTTCCTCAGCTGGGGCTGGCGTTTCCCGTTCTTCGTGGCTTTCGCGATCAACGTTGTGGCGCTGTTCTCGCGGCTGCGGCTGGTTGAATCGCCCGAATTCGTGCGCCTGTTCGAAACCCGCGACCTGCAGCCCGAACCGCCCATGGAAACCGTGCGCACCGAATGGCGCACGATCATCATCGGCGCGCTGGCGCCGCTGGCCAGCTTTGCGCTGTTCCACATGGTCACGGTGTTCCCGCTGTCGTGGGTCTATCTCTACACGCCCGAGCGTCCCGCCTCGTTCCTCATCATCGAGTGCGGCGCGGCCATGATCGGCGTGGCGGCCATCTTCGTGTCGGGCTATCTGGCCGACCGGGTTGGCCGGCGCATGGTGCTGGGCGCTTCGGCGGCGGCCATCGCTGCCTTCAGCGGCTTTGCCCCGCAGATGCTGGGCATGGGCACGATTGGCGAGATGGCCTTCATGACCATTGGCTTTGCGGTGCTGGGCGTGTCTTTTGGTCAGTCCTCGGGCGCTGTGGCGTCCAGCTTCTCAACCGCGCACCGCTACACCGGCTCGGCGCTGACCAGTGATATTGCATGGCTGGTGGGGGCGGCCTTTGCCCCGCTCATCGCGCTCAGGCTGGCCACCAACTACGGGCTTATCGCCTCGGGTGGCTACCTGCTTTCGGGCGCGGCGGCCACCTTGCTGGCGCTTTGGCTGAACCGCGAGCTTGCGGGCAACAAGAACGCCATGTCGCCCATGTCGCTGGCGATGTGAGGACGGTAATAATGTGACCAGTCTGGCGTTCGCGCGCGACTGGCAATCTGAACGGGCAGGGGCGGCAAGCTGGAAAAGGCTTGCCGCCTCTTTTCGCATGGCTTGCCTGCGCGGTCCGCTTTGGGGATAGGGAGGGCGTGACAAAGCCGGGCATGATGAGAATGGCGCTGTGGCGCGGTATGGATGGGCTCGCGCTCAGGCCTTGGGCGCTGGCGCGCGCGGTCGGGCTGCTGCTGGGCATCAGCGCGATGGGCTATGCTGGCCGCGCGTGGATGGGCGAGGGCTATGCGGCGCTGATATTCGTTCTGGGTGTGACCCTGATCGGGGCGGTCGATGGGCAGCTGGTCGCGCTGGTCAGCGCCGTGCTCGGGGCGTTGCTGTTCGACTTCTTCTTGTCCGAGCCCTTGTTCCAGATCTCGCTGGCCAACGGGCGCGACTGGTTGGTGCCGGTTACGCTCACCTTGACGGCGCTGCTGGCGGGGGGGCTTTCCGGGCGCCTCAAGGATCAGACGCGCAGGGCGCTCCACAGCAATCGCCAGTTGCAAAGCCTGCTGGAGGCCAGTCGCGCGCTGCAGCCAGCGGCCAGCGAGGCGGATGTGCTGGATGCTCTGGTGCGCACAGCCGAGCCGGGCGTGCGGGTCGGACTGTATCGCAAGGAAGGGGGCGGCGTGACGCCCGTTGCCGGCAGCCCGCCGGGTGGCGATTGGCTGTCCTTGGCCCAGGCCTTGCTGCAGTCGGCCGCTGGCGAGATGAATGGCCTGCCCCCCTCGGCCGACAGTGAGGGCGTGTTGGGGTGCCGGCTGGCAGGTTCGGACAGCCAGGCGGCCCCATGGGCGCTGCTGATGACCGATAGCGCTGCGAACCGGGCCGATCGTGCTTTGGTGGCGGCGCTGGG
>DATMUT010000416.1:0-4694 GCA_035563755.1 Novosphingobium sp. | reverse complement strand
CCGCCGCCGAGCGCGCCAAGGGCCCGGCCATGCAGCACGACATCTCGGTGCCGGTAGCCGACATGCCCGACTTCATCACCTATGCCAGCGCCGAGGTCGAGCGCCTGTTCCCCGGCTGCCATTCGGTGTGCTTCGGGCATCTGGGCGATGGCAATGTGCATTTCCACGTCATCGCCCCCGATGGCGCCGAACGCGCGCAATGGGAGGCAACGCAGGCCAAGGAGATCAGCGCCGCGGTCTACGAGATGGTCACGCGCTGGCACGGCTCGATCAGCGCCGAGCATGGCATCGGCCAGCTCAAGCGCGCCGAACTGGCCCGCCTGGCCGACCCGGTCTCGGTCGCGCTCATGCGCAGCGTGAAGCAGGCGCTCGACCCGCAAGGGCTGCTCAATCCGGGCAAACTTGTCCCGCTCGACGAGGACCTTGTACGGAATTCAACCCCCTCGCCCGCCACAGCGCCGCTTGCACAGGGGCCGGCCACCGCTTAAAGCCTCGCGCCGGGATAGACGCATCCAGACCGGCCCCAAAAGCGACGGCGGCCGGGCCACGCATTTACGGAGAGACGAGTTTATGGCCAGCGCGCCGCAAAACGCCAGCCTGCCCCTGTTTTATCAGGACCTGGTGCCCCTCAACAGCCGCGACCATGCCAGCTGGACCAGCCGTACCACCGACAAGGCGCACTGGCTGGTCAACCAGCACGCCGTGCCGCTCACCGTCGAGGAATTCCCCCAGGCGCAGCGCAACTATCCCATCGTCTTCTCGGTGGGCGACCAGCCGGTGCCGCTGGCGCTGATGGGCCTGAACGAGGGCGTGAACGTCTTTGTCGACGAGGACGGCAAGCTGGCCGAGAACGTCTACGTTCCGGCCTATGCGCGCCGCTATCCGTTCCTGCTGGCCCGCCTGACGCCCGACGCGCAGGAACTGTCGCTGTGCTTCGACCCGGCCGCCGGCCTGATTGGCGAGTTCGAGGACGGCGCCCCCCTGTTCGCCGATGGCGAGCCGACCGACACCACCAAGGGCATGCTGCAGTTCTGCGAGCAGTTCGAGGAAGCCGGCATGCGCACCGCCGCCTTTGTCGAGGAGCTCAAGAAGCATGAGCTGCTGATCGATGGCGAAGTGGCCATCCAGCAGGAAGGCAGCGACCAGCCCTTCATCTATCGCGGCTTCATGATGGTCGACCAGGCCAAGCTGCAGAACGTGCGTGGCGACGTGCTGCGCGGCTGGAACCAGTCGGGCCTGCTGCCGCTGGTCTTTGCGCACCTCTTCAGCCTCGAACTGATGCGCGACGTGTTCGGCCGCCAGGTGCAGGCTGGCAAGGGCCCGCAGCCGGTCCTGCCGCAGGTGCCCGCCGCCTGAGTCGCAGCGGGCGGGGCCAGCGCCCTGCCCGCCTGCACTGCATTGGCGACACAGCGCGACCAATTGTTACAGACCCCGCCAGCCCCCGGTTTGGCGGGGTTTTTCGTGCCCGCTCCAGTTTATCTGTTGGCCTGAATAGCAATTTTACGGCTCTGCCCGGCGCACGGGGGTTGAAAGCCCGATACTGTCAGCCTATGTAAGTAAGGCCTTGCCGGCGCTTCCCTCATGGCCCGGTAAGGTTGGTGCACTTCGTGCACCTCCTCCCTGAACCTTGGCCACCTCGTGCATTGCACGAGGTGGTTTTTTTCTGCCCATCCGCAAATCAGGGAATTTGGCGAAAAGAGAATCAGGCGCCCACCCCGGCCAAAGCCGGGCGATGGCCGTCTAACCCATGCTCATATTGGCCGATATACGCTATTCTGCGGCGTCAGCCCAATGCCCGCGCCACGGCCCGGTTCGCCGCTGAGCGCCCAGCCGAGCCACTTCCTCGCCCAGCCTGCGCACCAGTCCGGCCAGCATCTCGACCGTTGCGGCAAAGCCCGCTCCAGGGTCGACCAGCCGCGAATCAAGGTAATCCGCCCGGTCGATTTCAAGCTGCATCGCGTGAAACCCATGCCGCTGCATGGCATGCCGGTCGAGCACATAGCCGCCCGCATAGGGCCGGTTGTGCGCCGCACGCCACCCTGTCGCGGCAAATTGCGCAAAGGCCGCCGCCACCACCTGCCCGTGGCAGGTCGAGCCGAAGCGATCCCCCAGCACGATCTGCGCCGCCGCCTCGCCGCCCTCGGTCGGCAGCGAGGGCATCGAATGCAGATCGATGAGCAGCACCGCGCCCCAGCGGGCACGTATGGCCGCCAGTTCCTGCGCCAGCGCCGCGTGATAGGGCTTGTGCACCCCCTCTATCCGCGCCTCCAACTCGCTGCGCGTCAGCCGCCCGCGCCAGATCTCGCCCATGCCGGGCAGCCGCCGCGGCACCAGCCCCAGCCCGCTGCGCGCCCGCGCGTTGCTGCGCAAAGACAGGCCCGAAGGTTCGGCCAGGCCCAGCATGTCCCAGTCGACATCCTCGGGGTGGCGGTTGAGGTCGATCATCGCGCGAGGCGCGCGCGCCACCAACAGACGCGTGCCCGTCGCCTCGGCCACACTTTCGCCCAGCAGATCGACCAGACGATCCTCGAGCCGCAGCGCAGCCTGCTCGGGATGACGCATCCGGGCCAGCAGTTCGGGCGGATAGCAACGGCCGCCATGCGGCGCGGCAATCAACACCGGCAGCGACGAGAGCTGCGAGCCAGAAAGCACGAAGGCAGGCCCTTGCCCGCCGGGAATCACACCGCCTTCGGGCGGGGTCGCGCCCTGCCCTGCCGAATCGCTGTTCGCTTCATGCTGCATGATTATCAGGTGCCTGCCTTTGCCCATCGTGTCAAAAATCAGCCACAATCGCACCGCCTCTCGCCAGGGCTGTTTCAAACTAGGGCAAGCCAAAAATCGCCCGCGCAATGGTTTGGCAAAAGGTTTATGACACTTGCACCGCAGCCGGAAAGCTACCGAGCCTTCCGAACACACCAAGATATAAGGCGCATTTGCGATGATCCGTATCCTGCTTGCCGAAGACGAAGACGCCATGCGAACCTATCTGGCCCGCGCGCTGGAAAATGCAGGTTACGAGGTCGTCGCCGTCGATCGTGGCACGGCAGCCCTGCCCTATCTCGAGCGCGAGCACTTCGACCTGCTGCTCTCCGACATCGTCATGCCCGAGATGGACGGCATCGAACTGGCCCAGCGCTGCGCCGAAATTTCGCCCGGCACGAAGGTGATCTTCATCACCGGCTTTGCCGCAGTCACGCTCAAGGCCGGGCGCGATGCCCCGCAGGCCCGCGTGCTCTCCAAGCCCTTCCACCTCAAGGACCTGGTGCTCGAGGTGCAGCGCGTGTTCGGCCACCAAACGCAGATGAGTGTCTGAACCGGCGGAATTCTTGGGAAAATTCCTGCAGCGGCAGAAAAAATCAGATTTTCTGCAAAAGGCGCTTGCCAAGCTGCAACCCTCCCGCTAGAGGCCACCACCTGCCCGGCGGGGACGAAAGAAACCGCCAAGGCAGAGCGAAAATAGAGTGGGCGTATAGCTCAGTGGTAGAGCACTGTGTTGACATCGCAGGGGTCGGAAGTTCAATCCTTCCTACGCCCACCATTTTCTGAAACAGCCCGCCGATCATTCTGATCAGGCGGGTTTTTTCTTGCCCGCCCGGCACGGGCGCGCAGCATGCCGACAAGCAACGGCTACACAACGACATTCGCCGGCCACACGCCAGCCATAGATCAGCGCCCGGGTGCTGGAGACTATTGCTTGGCCCATACTCCTCTGCCCCGCCCCCACAGCCCGCTTCCTGCCCGAAATCCCGGCCAGGCCACGTTCTTGCCGGCCGCAGGCGCCAGCCCGGCCATCGCCAATGGACTGCTGCTGCTATCAGCGCTGACTCTGGCCAGCAGCCTGTTCAACACCTGCCTGCTCTCCAGCGGCGAAGGGCTTGACCTGCTGGTTCAGTCAGACTCGCTGCTCCCTGCGCAAATGGCCTGGGACATGCACCAAAGCCCTGCCTGGGCCCGCCATTTCCAATGGCCGCGCGTGCCCAGCCTGTTTCCCGACATGGTGTGGTTTCACGCCGCCGCCTGGCTGGGATTGAGCTGGCGCCACGCCTGGCTGGCCTATACGCCGCTCATCCTGTCGATGCTGGCAGGAGCAATGGGCGGCCTTATCGCCGCGCTGCGTGGCGAAAGCGGCGTACAGGCATGGCTGCGCGGATCAACGCTGGCCGCGCTGGCCATTGCGCTGGGTATGGCGGCGATCACGCTGCTGGCCGCGCGCACCGGCCTGGCCCCGTGGAAAGACGCGCTGATGGTGCTGGCCCCGGCCAGCCACGGCGACGGCTTCATCTTATCGCTCCTGGCCACGGTCGCGGCCATGCAGGCCATGCGCGGCAACCGCAAGGCGTGGCGGGCAATGCTGGCCTTTTGCGTGGTGGGCACTTTTGGCGATCTGCTGTTTGTGGCCGCGTTCCTGGCGCCCCTGGCTGTCGCATCACGGCTGTCAGCCTGGCAGGCGGGCGGCAGGAAAGCGGCCCTCACCGGGCAATGGGGACTGCTGCGCGATTGCACGGCGGCGTGTTTGGCGGGCTGGCTGGGGCAAAGCGCCCTGTTCCGCCAAAGCGTGAACGAAGTGGAGTTGCATCGCCCGGCAGACGCGCTGCGGGGCATGGCCGGCGGCATGGCCACCGCTCCCTGGACCGGGCTATGCCTGCTCTCGGCCGGCGTGCTGATCGCGGCGGCCGGCCGGCGGGCATGGGCGT
>DATMUT010000415.1:0-2744 GCA_035563755.1 Novosphingobium sp. | reverse complement strand
CCGCGCGCTCGATATCGCGGTCAATGGCGATGCCATGATCGCCGTGCAGGCCGCCGATGGCAGCGAGGTCTACACCCGCCGCGGCGACCTGTCGGTCTCGCCTTCGGGCGTGCTGCAGAACGGCGACGGGCGCCCCGTCATCGGCAATGGCGGCCCTATCACCGTCCCGCCCGATGCGGTCATCTCGATCTCGCCCGAAGGGGCCGTGCTGGTGGCCAATGCCGAAAACCCCAACCAGCCGCCCCAGCCGCTCGACCAGATCAAGCTGGCCAGCCCCGCGGGCAGCCAGGTGATGAAGGGCGTTGACGGCTTCTTCCGCGTGGTGGGCGGCGGCGTCCTGCCGGCCGATGCCACCGCCAAGGTCGAAAGCGGCGCGCTCGAGCAGTCGAACGTCAACCCCAGCGACGTGATGGTGCAGATGATCCAGGCCCAGCGCCTGTTCGACATCCGCACCAAGCTGATCTCGACCGCCAAGGATGTCGATCAGTCGGGCGCCTCGCTCATGCGCATTTCCGCCTCCTAACCTTTCACACAGGAAACCCCGCCCATGTCCTCCTCTGCCCTTCAGGTGGCCCGCACCGGCCTCGACGCGCAAGACAAGCGCATGCAGGTCATCGCCAACAATCTGGCCAACGTCTCGACCACGGCGTTCAAGCGCGACCGGGCCAATTTCGCCACGCTGGCCTATCAGGACATGCGCGTGGCCGGCCAGCAGTCGTCGAACCAGACCGACTATGCAACGGGCCTGAACCTGGGCACGGGCGTTGGCATGCAGTCGACCTCGCGCATCGATGCGCAGGGCTCGCTCAACAACACCGGCAATGCCTATGACCTGGCCATCCAGGGCAATGGCTATTTCCAGATCATGCTGCCCTCGGGCCAGCCGGCCTATACACGCGCCGGCAACTTCACCCTGTCGGCACAGGGCCAGCTGGTGACCAGCCAGGGCTATGTGGTGCAACCGGCCATCACCGTGCCCAGCGGCACGACCTCGGTCACCGTTGCCAGCGACGGCACGGTTTCGGCCATGGTGCAGGGCAATACAGCCGCCCAGCAGATCGGCCAGATCACCATTGCCAGCTTTGCCAACCCCACCGGGCTGCAGGAGCTGGGCGACAATATGGTGCAGGAAACCAACGCCAGCGGCCCGGCCCAGATCGGCACTCCCGGCACGGCAGGGCGCGGCACGCTCTCGCAAGGTTCGCTCGAGGCATCGAACGTGAACATCGTGACCGAGCTGGTCGACATGATCGAGTGCCAGCGGGCCTACGAGATCAACTCCAAGATGATCTCCTCGGTCGATGAGATGCTCAAGAACGCCAACCAGACCCTGTGACACGGACCAGCACCATGCGCACCTCGCCTTTTGCCCGCTTTGCCCGTCAGGCGCTTGTCGATGTGGCGCTGGCCACCGCCCTGGCCGCCTTTCTGGTCGGCCCGGCGCTGGCCAAGCGGCCGCCGGCCGGCTTTGCCGCCAGCGTGCCGCCCGCCGTGCCCGCGCCGCAAGGCAATGGCTCGATCTTCTCGGCCAGCCTTGGCTATTCGCCGCTGGTGTCGGGGCTGCGCGCGCATGGGGTGGGCGACATGGTAACGATCGTGCTGTCGGAAACCACATCGACCACGAAAACCGCCGCCACCAAGACGCAGCGCTCGGGCAGCGGTTCGATCACGCCGCCCTCGCAGGGGCCCTTTGCCATCAACCCCAACGCGCTGGCGGCCTCTTCGCAAGGCTCGTTCGCCGGGCAGGGCAACACCACCCAGACCAGCAATTTCTCGGGCACGCTGGCCGTGACCATTGCCGAGGTGCGCCCCAACGGCACCGCCGTGGTCAAGGGCGAGAAGCGCATGCTGCTGAGCCAGGGGCAGGAGTGGATCCAGTTCTCGGGCATCGTGCGCCTGGCCGACATCGACCAGACCAACGCGGTCCAGTCGGGCCAGGTGGCCGACGCGCATATCGAATATGCCGGCAACGGCGCCATCACCCGCAGCGCGCGCGAAGGGTGGCTGTCGAAATTCTTCAACATCATCAGCCCGTTCTGAAGTGAGGCCGCCGATGCTCCGCTTGTCCTTCCGCCCCGTCATGGCCCTGCTGGCCGCGCTTGCGCTGTGCGCGCCCGTTGCCGCCATGGCCGAGCGCGTGCGCGATCTGGGCGCGTTCCAGGGTGTGCGCACCAACCAGCTGACCGGCTACGGCATCGTGGTCGGCCTCGACGGGTCGGGCGATGACACGCTGGAATATCTGACGCAGGCCATGAAAGGCGTGTCGGGCCGCATGGGCGTGCAATTGCCCAATGGCGTGCAGCCCGGGCTCAAGAACAGCGCCGCCGTGCTGGTCACAGCCGACCTGCCCGCCTTTGCCAAGCCTGGCCAGCGCATCGACATCACCGTCTCGGCCATAGGCAAGGCCAAGTCCTTGCGCGGCGGCGCGCTCATCATGACGCCGCTCTATGGCGCCGACGGGCAGATCTATGCGATGGCGCAGGGCAATCTGGCAGTGGGCGGCCTGGGCGTTGCGGCCAAGGATGGCTCGCAAGTGTCGGTCAACGTGCCAACGGTTGGCCGCGTCGATGGCGGGGCCAGCGTCGAGCGGGCGGTCGTGACGGGCTTTGATACCTCCGAGGTGCTGCTCTACAACCTCAACACCGCCGATTTCCTGACCGCCGAGCGCGTGCGCGACGCGATCAACAAGCGCTTTCCGGGCATGGCCAGCGCGCAGGATGCCGTCAGCGTGGCGCTGCGCCTGC
>DATMUT010000414.1:0-2089 GCA_035563755.1 Novosphingobium sp. | reverse complement strand
AGGGGCATCCTCGGGCGTAAAACCGGGCGTCATGGCCTGCATCGTGGCCACTATTGTGGCCATGTCTCGGGCAAAAGGCCCCGAGCAATCGAGCGAACTGAGCGCCGGCCAGGTACCTTCGCGCGGCATAAGCCCATGGGTGGGCTTGAAGCCGATCACGCCACAGCAGGCCGCCGGCAAACGGATCGAGCCACCCGTGTCGCTGCCGATCGCCATATCGACCAGCCCGGCGGCTACTGCCGATGCCGAACCGCTCGACGAGCCGCCGGGGATGCGGTCGGGCCAAAGCGGGTTTAGCGCTGTTCCGGCAAAGGGGTTCACGCCTGTCACGCCAAAGGCCAGCTCGTGCATGGTCAGCTTGCCCAGCAGGCGCCATTGCCCGCTGGCCAGCAGATTGGCCACGACGGCCGCGTCCTGACTGGCCGGGGGCGCGTCGGCAAACACCGCGCTGCCCTGGCAAGTGGGCAGGCCGGCCACGTCGATACAATCCTTCACGCCAAAGGTGAGCGCGCCTGCGCCTCGCAGCTGGCGCGAGACCCAGGGAGGCGCGGAAGTTGTGAAAGCGGGGGGCGAGGAAGTGTCCATGCCCCAAACGCTATCCATTTCGATTGAATATTCAAGTATTGCCCTGCACGCCTACGCCATATTGCGTAAACCCGCCAATTTGGCCCCAGGATTGCTTGCCTACTGCGCGGCAGGGTCGCATCCCTCCGGCGGCCAACACCGCCGCAATGCCCATGCATGCATTCCATACATTGCGCAAATCTGTTGCGCCAAAAGATCAAAATCAACCGCAATCGCACAGACTTTGCGCCACCTCCGCGTTAGGCTTGCACCTCCATCTGCATTTCCCCCGGAGCGCATCATGCCCCCTTCTCATCCCTCTCCTTTGCGCATCGCTGTGGTGGGGGCCGGCGCCATTGGCTGCGCCATGACCGCCAGGCTTGCCCATGGCGGCCATGCAGTCACGCTGGTGGTCCGCGACAGCGTGCGGGCGGCCCAGTTGCAGGCTCAAGGGCTGGACTGCATCGAGCCAGACGGCACGATCCGCGCACACCCCGCCATTGTCCGCCACCTTCCGCCAGCCGGGTTCGACCTGCTGGTTCTGGCGGTAAAGGCCGATCATCTGCCCGCCGCCGTGGCTGCCTTGCCCGACAGCATAGGCCCGCAAACGCTGGTTCTGCCGCTGGTCAACGGCATTCCCTGGTGGTTCCGGCGCGATGCGCAAGGGCAGTTCCAGCCTATCCGCGCGGTAGATGCGCAAGGCAGGCTGGCACAGCGGTTCGCGCCGGAACAGATCGTGGGCAGCGTGGTCTACACCACCGCGATGATGGACGGGCCGCGCGTGGTGCGCGCCGCGCAGGGGCAGTCGCTGGTGCTGGGCGCGCTGGACGGCGCGCAGAGCGCAAGGGTCGAGGCGCTGGCCGAAACGCTGCGCGCCTGCGGCATCAAGGCCGAGATCAGCCCCGCGATCCATGATGCGGTGTGGACCAAGGTGGCGCTCAACCTGGCCACCAACCCGCTTTCGGTGGTGACGGGGGCGGGCCTGGGCGACCTGTGCGGCGATGACCGGCTGGTGCCCACCGTCTCGGCCATTCTGGACGAGGTGGGGCGCGTTGCGGCGCGCTATGATGCCCGCGCGCTGCTGACCCGTTCGGCCATGCTGGCACGCGGGCGGGCGGCCGGCGCCTTTCGCACCTCCATGCTCGAGGACCATCTGAAGGGCCGTCCGCTCGAATTGTCCTCGATTGCCGAGGCGGTTTTCGAACTGGCAGGCGCAGTGGGGCTGGACCTGCCGGTCACGCGGCGCGTGGTCGATCTGGCGCGCTTTCAGGCGTTGCGGGTATCAGTGCCGGTGTCTGGCGATGCGGCGGCCAGCCATGCCCTTGCCGCATGCGGCAGATAGGCCTCGCGCCGCCAGGCCAGCGCCATCCGCCATTCCAGCCCCGGTTCGGCCAGCGGCACCAGCGCGATGCCGGGCCGCGCATGCAGCCGCGCGATCATGCGCGGCAAAAACGCGACGCCAACGCCGGCGGCCACCAGTTCGAGCATAAAGCCCAGTTGGCTGGTGCGCGCGGCCACCTGCGGG
>DATMUT010000413.1:0-3860 GCA_035563755.1 Novosphingobium sp. | reverse complement strand
CTCAAAACGGTGAAAGCCTCGATTTTCGGCGCGCGCCATCATGTCGGAATGCTAAGGCAACACCGCGTCACAACGCAGCGTTTGCCGGTTATCCTGCCGCTGGAAGGGACGAGCGACGATGCCATCCACATAGCCACCCTGGCCGATCTGGGGGTGCCGGACTATGATGTCGTAGCCCGCGCGCAGCGCATGACCAGCCGGCTCGATATGGCAGCGGCCGGCATTGGCTTATGCGTCGCGCCCGTTCATTTTGTGCATGCCCATGCCAATAATCAACGGCTGGATGCGCTGGTCGACGGTTTCACCCTCAGCCACCGCTATCGTTTAACGGTGTCGCAGCGTAATGATGCGCACATGGATTGCGCTCGAGACTATCTTACCGGCCTGCTTACATAGGCTCACCTGGCGATTATAGCCCATATTTCGACGAGGCCAGCGCAAGGACCCGAGGCATTACCCACTGCGCATTCTTGCGAAAAGAACCGCAAGGCAAAATGTGAAGGGCCGTTCCATGACACTGCGCCGCCCACTCCGCCGCTCACTGCGCCGCCCACTGCGCCTCAAGCGCCTCGGCCTGCTCGCCGCGGGTTTGGTCTGCATCAGCGGCGTCCTTGCTGCGCCCTGCGCTGCCGAAACAGCGCTCACAGCCGACGGTGGCGCGCCCTTGCCCCCCTGCAAGGGCAACCTTTGCGGCTTTCACAACCCTGAAGATATGGCCGCTCTTGCCGGTACGCCGTGGATCGTCATCAGCCAGCAAGACGACGAGAACCCCGCCAATGGCCTCATACTGCTGAATACGGCAACCGGCACCCGATTGCCTGTGGTCATGCCCGCCGCTCGCGGCGCATGCACCGGCGGGCGCGGCGGAGGCATAGGCATTCGCGCCGAGAAACACGGCTTTCGCCTGCAGCGCATCGTCCACGGCCAGACCGATCTGGTCGAGACATGGCGCCTCACGCCATCCGGCCACAGCATAAAGGCCCAGCGCCAGGCCTGCGTGCCAGCGCCTGCAGAGCTGTTCCTCAACGATATCGCCCCGCTTGCCGACAGCGGTTTCGTGGCGACGCACATGTTTGATCGCAGCTTACCCAAGACACAGCTTCAGACGATGTTCCTGGCTGGCCAACCTACAGGCGTTCTCATGCGCTGGTCGGCCCGGTCAGGCTGGGCGCCCATAGCCGGCAGCCAAGGCACGTTCCTCAACGGCATCGATGTCTCGCCCGATGGCCGCTGGATCGCCTTTGCCGAAACCTATGGTCATGCCATCAATCGCATAAGGCCAGACGGGAGCGGGCGCTCTCGCATCGTCCTGGCCATGCAGCCCGACAATGTGACCGCTCTGGGCGACGGGCGGTTTGTGGTGGTGGGCGGCACCGGTGCGCCTATGGCCAGCACGCATAATTGCGCCCTGCTCGGGCAAGCGGGCTGCGCTTTCGCGGCGGCGGCACTGCTGATCGATTTCAACCAGCAGCGCCAAAGCCTCCTTGTGCAATCCGCCGGCCAGGAAACGCCGGGTTTTTCCGTTGGCCTTGTGGCGGACCGCGCGCTTTGGCTTGGCACGTCGTTTGGCGACAGGGTCACGAAAGTGTCGCTGCCCAAGGGTTGGGACAAAACCGGAGCGGCCGTGGCGAAACTGAGATAGGGCGACCAGCCCGCCTCCTGCCTTATCCCTAGGGCAGCAACAGGCTACTGTCGCCATAGCTGTAGAACCGATAGCCGTCCTCGATGGCGTGCTTGTAAACCGCCTGCATCCGCTCCAGCCCCATCAGCGCCGAAACCAGCATGAACAGGGTTGATTTGGGCAAATGGAAATTGGTCATCAGCCCGTCGATGGCGCGGAAGCGATAGCCCGGCGTGATGAAAATCGAAGTATCGCCGCTGAATGGGCGGATAATGCCATCCTCGCCCGTCGCGCTTTCGAGCAGGCGCAGCGAGGTGGTGCCTACCGCGATCACCCGGCCGCCAGCAGCACGGGCCGCATTCAGCCTGTCGGCCGCCTGCGCGCTGATCGTGCCCCATTCGGCGTGCATGGCGTGGTCTTGCGTGTCATCGGCCTTGACCGGCAGAAAGGTGCCCGCCCCCACATGCAACGTCAGGAATTCGCGCGCGATACCTGCCTCGCCCAGCGCATCGACCAACGGCTGCGTAAAATGCAAAGCAGCGGTGGGGGCCGCAACGGCGCCCTCCTCGCGGGCGAACATGGTCTGGTAATCGGCGCGGTCGGCCTCGTCCTGCGCGCGGCGGGCGGCGATATAGGGCGGCAGGGGCATGGTGCCGGCCCGCTCCAGCAGCACCTCGACCGGCTCTTCACCGCCAAAGGCGAGTGTCCAGCTGCCATCTGCATGGCGCGCCTCGGCAATGGCGGTCACATCGGCGGGAAACTGGATCGTGTCCCCCTCGCTCAGTCGCTTGCCGTTTTTCACGAAAGCCTGCCAGCGACGCAGGTCAATCCGCTTGTGCAAGGTCGCGCCAATCCGCGCCTCGCCACGCAGGCCCGCAAGCTGCGCGGGGATAACGCGCGTGTCGTTGAACACCAGAACGTCGCCCTTGCGCAGGCAGGCAGGCAGATCGCTCACCTTCTTGTCACGCAAAGGCGCATTCTGGCCAGAAGCCACCAGCATCCGGGCGCTATCGCGCGGAGAAACGGGCCTCAGGGCGATGTTTTCGGGCGGAAGGTCGAAATCGAACAGGTCTACGCGCATGGGCGGGCGCTAGCGCCCACGCGCGCGCCGATCAATGCGAAACCGACTTCGACAGGTCCGATGCCGTGATCGAGGGGGCCGCAACCGGGGCGGCAGGCGCCGGGCGCGGCTTGTGCTCGGAGGCGAGCGAGGCTTGCAGAATCTTGGTCGGGTTCTGCGGTGGCTCGCCGCGCGTGATCTCGTCGACCATGTCCATGCCCGAAATCACACGACCGAAATTGGTATAATGCCGGTCGAGCGAAAAGTGCGGGTAAAAGACGATGAAGAACTGGCTGTTGGCCGAGTTGGGATCGTCGGTACGGGCCATCGACACGCTGCCGCGCACATGCGGCATGGCGTTGAACTCGCCCTTGAGGTCAGGCAGCTTGGACCCGCCCGAGCCGGTGCCCGTGGGGTCGCCTGTCTGGGCCATGAAGCCATCGACCACGCGGTGGAAGATGATGCCGTTGTAGAAACCCTCGTGCACCAGCGTCTTGATCCGCTCGACATGCTTGGGCGCCCAGGCCGGCACGAGGCGAATCGCTACCCGCCCGCCATTCGACAGGTCGAGGAACAGCACATTGTCAGGGTCATGCGTGACATCAGGGTCAACCTTGGCGCTCAGCGTGGTGGGCGCGGCAGTGGGCAGGCCCTTGGGCAGGCGCATGGAGGCGGTGCGGTGGCCGCAGGCGGCCGTGGCCAGCAACGCCGAGGCAAGCCCCAGCCCCATGGTCATGCGAAACGCGGCGGTAACAAACTTGGGACGGGTCATGCGGATCTCTTGCGTATGGCAACGGCGGCGATAGCGGCCCCGGCCGGTTGTGGCAATGAACGACTGTCGCACCCGGACACGGCTCAGCCGGAAAAGCCCGGTTCAGTAGTCACCAAGGCGCCCCCTCGCCTCGATGCGCGCCATGACGTCGGAACGCACGGCAGGGCTGACAAAGGTGCCGATCTCGCCGCCGAACAGGGCGATTTCCTTCACCAGTTTCGAGGCGATGGGTTGCAGCGAAACATCGGCCATCAGGAATACCGTCTCGATGCCGGCATTCAACTGCTGGTTCATGCCCGCCATCTGGTATTCATATTCGAAATCGGCCACGGCGCGCAGGCCGCGCACGATGACGCTGGCGCCCTGCTTCTCGGCAAAGTGCATGAGCAGGGCGTTAAAGCCCACCA
>DATMUT010000412.1:0-2741 GCA_035563755.1 Novosphingobium sp. | reverse complement strand
GGAAATCGGTGGCCACCTGATCGTTGCGGCTGCGCGCCGTGTGCAGGCGCCCCGCCGCCGGCCCGACCAGCTCGGCCAGGCGGCTTTCGGTGGTCATGTGGATGTCTTCCAGGTCCCAGTTCTCGGGCACGCCGTTCGCCTCATATTCGGCAGCGACCTGGTCGAGGCCGGCGGTGATCGTGGCCGCATCCTCGCCCGAAACGATCCCCTGTGCGCCCAGCATGGCGACATGCGCCTTGCTGGCGCGGATGTCCTGCCGCCACAATGCCTTGTCGAAGGGGATCGAGGCATTTATCTCGCGCATGATGGCGCTTGGCCCTTCGGCAAAGCGACCGCCCCACATCTGGTTGGAGCCTGCCGCCTTGTTCTTACCCGCGCTGTCCTGCCCGTTATCCACGCGATATGTCCTTGCTGGTGGCCTGTTGCTGGCCGCTGCGTCCGTCACTCTGGGCGGGTGCGATAGGCAAACTGGCCCGAATGCGCAACCGGGCGCGCAAGCATCCGCCAGCGCGTCCGCGCAGGCCGAGGCGCCCGGCGCGGGCATCGACCGCAGCCACAAGGGCGCGCAGATGCCCGACCTGGCCTTTACCGATGCCAAGGGCGCGGCTGTGCGCCTTTCGAGCCTGAAGGGGAGGCCGGTGCTGGTGAACCTGTGGGCCACCTGGTGCGCGCCTTGCGTTGCCGAATTGCCCGCGCTGGCGCATCTGGCCAGCGCGCAGCAGGGCAAGGTGGCCTTTGTCGCCATCTCGCAGGATCTGGGCGAGCCGGCCAAGGTCAAGGCGTTCTGGGCGGCCAAGCGGCTGGACGCGCTGCCGCTCTGGCTCGACCCCGAGAACACCGCCGCCGCCCAGTGGCAGGTGGGCACGCTGCCCACCACGCTCTATTACGATGCGCAGGGGCGCGAATTGTGGCGCGTCACCGGCGCGCACGACTGGGCCAATGCCACCGCGCTGCTGGCCGAAGCCAAGCCCTGAGGCCTAGTTTCGCTCGATGCCGGCCGCGGCCTCGGCCTCCAGTTCGGCCGGGTCGGCAATGTCGGGCATGGGCACGCGGAAAAACCCGCGCCGCGCCAGCCCCGCGCCCAGCGCCTCGCTCGAGGTCAGGCTGATAAGCCAGGGCGCGCTGAGCAGGCCAAGGGTAAGCGGCAGCAGCCACAGCGCCGTCGCCCGGTCGAACAGGGCGGTCGCGGCAAAGATCGCGCCCAGCGCCAGATGCTCGCGCAGCAGCGGCAGGATCTTGCGCAACTGGATGCGGTGCGCGCTGCGCGTCTGCGTGACCCAGCCCGAGGGAATGCCCAGCAGCAGCCCCACCAGCGCCTTGGTCTGCATGACCATCGTGACCGGCGCCAGCAGGATCGACAGGCCCATTTCGAGCAGCACCGAACGCGCGATGCCGCCCGCCCCGCCAAAGGCCGCGCGGCGCACCGGCTCTGCCATCATCCAGATCGCGCCCATCACCTTGGGACCAAACAGCAGCACCAGCGTCAGCCACAGCACGTTCATCGGCATGCCGCCGGCCACTTCGCCCTGCCCCGTTGCCCCCACCCGCGCGATCGAGGTGATGAGCAGCAGCAACCAGCCCGGCGAGGTGAGATAGGCCGAGGCGCCCAGGAACAGGTGCAGCCGGCTCGCCGCGCTCAGGCCCGAGGCGCCCAGCAGCCGAAGATGCTGCAAATTGCCCTGCATCCAGCGCCGGTCGCGGATGGCATAGTCGACAATGCTGGGCGGAAATTCCTCGTAGCTGCCGCCGATCATGATCATGTGCACCGCCCAGCCGCGCCGGCGCAGCAAAGCCGATTCGACCATGTCGTGGCTCTGGATATGGCCGCCAAAGGGCGGTTTTCCCGGCAGCTCGGGCAGGCCGCAGCTTTCGGCAAAGGCGCGGGTGCGCACGATCGCGTTATGCCCCCAGAAGTTCGCCTCGGACCCCGACCACCACAGCAAGCCCGCCGAGGCAATCGGCCCATAGGCTTCGCTGGCAAACTGCATCCAGCGCTGGAACACGGTGCGCGCGTTGGTGATCATCGGCACCGTCTGCAACAGGCCGATCGAGGGCTTCTCCTCCATGATCGCGGCCATGCCGACGATGGCATCCCCGCTCATCATGCTGTCGGCGTCGAGCACCAGCATGTTTTCATAGGCCCCGCCAAAACGGCGCACCCATTCGGCGATGTTGCCGGGCTTGCGGGCGGTGTTCTGCTCGCGCCGGCGGTAATAGATGTGGATGGGCGCGCGCTGTGCCAGCTCTGCCCATGCCGCCTCCTCGCGCTTGCCGTGGAACGGGTTGGAGTCGGACAGAATGAAAAAGTCGATCCACCCCGCGCCCCCCGAGGCGGCAATCTGGAAAGCCATCGCCTCGACCCGGCCGAAGGTTTCCTCGACGCCCTCGTTATAGACCGGCATCAGCACGGCGGTACGGTGGCGCAGGGCTGCGGCGGGGCTGGGGATGGTGGTAAAGCCGGGATGCTCGCCGCTGATGAGCTTGAGGAACCCCATCGCCGAGGCCACGAAGCCGAACGCCACCCAGCTGAACAGCGGCACGAAGAACAGCAGCAGCCCCGCCTCGAACAGGTCCAGCCCATCGCGCGAGAAAGTGACGCGCACCTCGCTCGACGCGGCCAGGCTGAGCACGGCGGTGAGCAGCACCAGCAGCAGGCGCTTGACCAGCATGCCATGCGGGCGCGTCTCGACCTCGCGGCGGGCGGGCGCATTGCCGTCGAGCCGCTGCACCGGCATGTCGAG